>NZ_JBCLVH010000014.1:0-106379 GCF_039548255.1 Lentibacillus songyuanensis | reverse complement strand
TGAATATTGTTTTCTTTTCCCCATAAATCTACTTTAACATCTCCTTATTTCGTGTCTAGATTTATGGGTCCATTATATTATACCTATTTTATATTTAAGCGAGCAATTATTCCAGTAGCGCAACTATGTTTGTTCAGCTATATTTCCTAAAAGGTTTAACCTTTTAATAAAATAGGTTTGCAGTAAAACTCGTTTATCCTTTTTACCAACGTGATAGCATTTTATCGAATGAAATATGATCCATAAACATCTTTTTACATGTGATGCACAACTTATAACCCCATAATCAAAAACGCAACTACATTATTTTTCATCATTGGGAGTTTCTTCTTGAGCTTTTCATTTTAATTTTTAATATTCTATATTCCTCTAGTTTCAAATATAATGAGATTTCAATTTGTAATTCATGCGGCGAAAATATCTGTATTTTCCACTATGTTCAGATATAACAAAGGCACCTGCAAAAAAATATCACACGGTAAAGTCCTTTATATCCCACTATGTTCAGATATAACGATGAAAACGGAAATGGTATGAGCGACAGTCCTGTCTTTATATCCCACTATGTTCAGATATAACGCAATTACCGATTGCCGAAATGGTTGGGTGCTTGAACTTTATATCCCACTATGTTCAGATATAACATATTCACTAGAAGGGACGGATGAATATTGATATTCTTTATATCCCACTATGTTCAGATATAACACGTTTGTGTACTTCCTCCGCCAGACGTAGTTGTTCTTTATATCCCACTATGTTCAGATATAACGATCCGGTAAACGTGAAGCTAGATGACATTTACATGCTTTATATCCCACTATGTTCAGATATAACTAGAATTGGGGGTTCAGTGACCCTCTACTTTTTAACTTTATATCCCACTATGTTCAGATATAACGTAAATGCTAAATCCAACTATCAGTCCGCCTAAAACTTTATATCCCACTATGTTCAGATATAACCCACAGATCGCCTTTTTTCGGGTTAACCGGTTCATCCTTTATATCCCACTATGTTCAGATATAACGCTCGTTTTTATTTTTCAACTCTTCAAAACGGCCAACTTTATATCCCACTATGTTCAGATATAACTATCAATGCCTATTGATATATCTTTTTTAATTCCCACTTTATATCCCACTATGTTCAGATATAACCGCATTGCAAACATTAATCGATCGGTCTACACGTAATACTTTATATCCCACTATGTTCAGATATAACGGTTAAATTTAGGGCGTGGAACAAGAAACTGAACGCAACTTTATATCCCACTATGTTCAGATATAACCTTTCGGGATCCGTTAAAAGTTAGACTAGGTAACACGCTTTATATCCCACTATGTTCAGATATAACTTGCGAGTGAGTAAGTAACAAGGCTGTTCTTGATTGCTTTATATCCCACTATGTTCAGATATAACACTCAATCCAGCCTCTAACATCGTCCGGATCAATAGACTTTATATCCCACTATGTTCAGATATAACCTATTGCATACATACGTTTGATTTGCGCATCCGATCGTCTTTATATCCCACTATGTTCAGATATAACAACCGGATCATTTTATTCAGGTCCGGTAATATCTCCTTTATATCCCACTATGTTCAGATATAACTTTAACTATGAACCAAATATTGGGGAGGAAGATTAAACTTTATATCCCACTATGTTCAGATATAACCATGATTTTGCCACTAGTTACACGTACCGCCATTAACTTTATATCCCACTATGTTCAGATATAACAAGGCAGGAACGCCAGATATATTGGCTTGTATCAACTTTATATCCCACTATGTTCAGATATAACTTAAGGGTTTCAGCCAAGCGGAAATCGCAGATATTACTTTATATCCCACTATGTTCAGATATAACCAACCAGCTCATTAAAAGCCGATTGCATTCTATCGCTTTATATCCCACTATGTTCAGATATAACTTTGAAATGAGCGGGATTATGGATGTTTGGGACAGTGACTTTATATCCCACTATGTTCAGATATAACCAAAACAACCAGGGTTTTATCTATACATGCATGAATTCTTTATATCCCACTATGTTCAGATATAACTAGATGCAGCAGAGCCACTCATTGAAAAAATAGAAAGCTTTATATCCCACTATGTTCAGATATAACTACTAGCAGTTTACGATCTGGTCGAACCAAATCGTGCTTTATATCCCACTATGTTCAGATATAACTGGAAGAGTGTTTAAGTTTGTTTGGAAAGAACCTAAGCTTTATATCCCACTATGTTCAGATATAACTAGTAATGTTGTAGATAAAGTCAAAAGCGGCATCACTCTTTATATCCCACTATGTTCAGATATAACCAAAAATGAGATTAACCATAAACGGCAAAGTACCCGACTTTATATCCCACTATGTTCAGATATAACGTAGATAGCGGTCTGATAAATGAAATTGGTATCGGCTTTATATCCCACTATGTTCAGATATAACTTCTTAATAAATTCACGCTGTGTTTCCTTGAATACTTCCTTTATATCCCACTATGTTCAGATATAACTTGATACAGCATTTGACAGTTTCCATCGTGAGTTTCTTTATATCCCACTATGTTCAGATATAACCGCGAAGGAAATCGAATTGGAAGATCACTTTGAGAACTTTATATCCCACTATGTTCAGATATAACTCGCATGGAAAAGGAAAAGGCTATTTCTAGCGTGCGAACTTTATATCCCACTATGTTCAGATATAACAATAAATGATAAAACAATTGAGATCGTACAAGCAACTTTATATCCCACTATGTTCAGATATAACTTGTAGTTTCATCTGCCTCAGTAAGTTCATCGTGTGGTTCTTTATATCCCACTATGTTCAGATATAACGACCATTACCGGATTTAATTAAATCCTTCACATTGAACTTTATATCCCACTATGTTCAGATATAACGGGAAAGACATTTCTTATGTCTGTTCTAGCCCATCACCTTTATATCCCACTATGTTCAGATATAACCCGTTAGGCAATTACGTTGAAAGTGGTGATGAAATTCCTTTATATCCCACTATGTTCAGATATAACGGTTAATAATTTGTAATTGCCCTTTCGTTGTGACTTCTTTATATCCCACTATGTTCAGATATAACGGGGTTTTGAGTACTGAATATTAGTTTTATTCCACCTTTATATCCCACTATGTTCAGATATAACATCCAATACGACTATGCTTGCTGTTGAGGTATCTACCTTTATATCCCACTATGTTCAGATATAACCCGTTACTCATCAATTAAAGGTGGAGGATAAAAACTTTATATCCCACTATGTTCAGATATAACACGAAAGTTGCTTGTTGGGTTCTTCCAAGCGAATCTCTTTATATCCCACTATGTTCAGATATAACCAAGTGTCAAGGCTTTCTCCTGTTTCTTTTAATACCTTTATATCCCACTATGTTCAGATATAACCTACAGCAAATGGATTAACTATATTAGGTGGAAAAAACTTTATATCCCACTATGTTCAGATATAACAAGCTAACTTTGGCAGGGCGGCAACAGCTTTTCGCAACGCTTTATATCCCACTATGTTCAGATATAACGGATCGATCTCTTTAATCATCGCCGGCCCATGAATCCTTTATATCCCACTATGTTCAGATATAACAATTTAAGTGGCTTTAAATCGCCATCAGTACCGTCAACTTTATATCCCACTATGTTCAGATATAACCATGGACATCATGGATGAATTGAAAGAAGCAAAGACAGCTTTATATCCCACTATGTTCAGATATAACCCAATTTCCTGATTAAGATACTCCAGCTTTTTATACTTTATATCCCACTATGTTCAGATATAACGCGAGAGTGTTGCAAGTAAACAAAGACTATGATCAACTTTATATCCCACTATGTTCAGATATAACGAGTGGCTCTGCTGCATCTAGAGCACCCATAACAGCCTTTATATCCCACTATGTTCAGATATAACCAGCTAAACCTAAGTCAAAGACAACAACAAAGCCTAACTTTATATCCCACTATGTTCAGATATAACGTGAAATCGGGAGGTGACGGCATTGGCGGAAGTGAAGCTTTATATCCCACTATGTTCAGATATAACTAGGATGGAGCGAAAAGTGTATTACCTATCCAGTAACTTTATATCCCACTATGTTCAGATATAACGCAGGACGATTTTAAAACTTTACTCGCTAGATTTACTTTATATCCCACTATGTTCAGATATAACGGTGATGATGTTTTTGAACGTTCTTGTAAATGTGGGCTTTATATCCCACTATGTTCAGATATAACGGGATAGAATGCAATCAATCGGTAGAAATATGTCATCTTTATATCCCACTATGTTCAGATATAACGGATAAAGTTTTTTCCAATATTCATGATCAGAATACGACTTTATATCCCACTATGTTCAGATATAACTGGCCAATTCTTCCACGAAACTATTGAGTAATTGTCTTTATATCCCACTATGTTCAGATATAACAGGGTATAAGCCTATTCGTTATGCGGAAATACCAACTTTATATCCCACTATGTTCAGATATAACCAGCAGCACAACCTCATCAATGCAGACAATGATATCTTTATATCCCACTATGTTCAGATATAACAATATTGCCCCACGGGTTTTCTATGCCGCGATATACAACTTTATATCCCACTATGTTCAGATATAACCGATCGATGTTTGCATTAAACGCTGGACCCATGAACTTTATATCCCACTATGTTCAGATATAACCTGGCCTGTTATAAGCCCCAAAATTAAGCATTTCCCAACTTTATATCCCACTATGTTCAGATATAACCGAGAGCGGAATAAAACAATTAAAGCACCTCCACACCTTTATATCCCACTATGTTCAGATATAACGAAAAATCTGCAATCGTTACGAAGAATGGCAACGGAGCTTTATATCCCACTATGTTCAGATATAACGGCGTCGCTTGGTAAAAGACATCAAAAGCGAGTAACTTTATATCCCACTATGTTCAGATATAACTATGAAAAAGACTTTAATTTAGGTGATAAGGTACAAGCTTTATATCCCACTATGTTCAGATATAACAATGCGTGAACATAACGAAAAAAAGGGATTTGTTTGCTTTATATCCCACTATGTTCAGATATAACTCGACTTTTTTATTGCAGGACAGGCATGTTTTAGTCACTTTATATCCCACTATGTTCAGATATAACCCAAAACGGAGTGATAGGGGTAGCTTCATCATCTCAACTTTATATCCCACTATGTTCAGATATAACCAAAACAATTTTGGCAAAGATGGCTGAACTTGTTGCGCTTTATATCCCACTATGTTCAGATATAACTCTTGACGTTTTATTTCAGCATTTAGCCTAGCCAGTCTTTATATCCCACTATGTTCAGATATAACACGATGACGAGAAAATGGAATTGATAGAAAGTTTGATCTTTATATCCCACTATGTTCAGATATAACTTTGCTGTGTACAATGTGGATCACCTCCTTGAAGTACTTTATATCCCACTATGTTCAGATATAACCTAATTTTAAAGTGTCGTATTGAAGATCTTTACGAACTTTATATCCCACTATGTTCAGATATAACACGTGTAAAGGCCGTAAAGGTCGAGCCTACAGCAAACTTTATATCCCACTATGTTCAGATATAACCCTCGTTTATGGCAGGGAGTAGTTTTCGAGATAACTCTTTATATCCCACTATGTTCAGATATAACTTGATTATTGTTTTTATTAAGTGGCCAGTTGCCGCCTTTATATCCCACTATGTTCAGATATAACCAATATAGAATGACTAATCTATATTGCTTTTTCTTACTTTATATCCCACTATGTTCAGATATAACGTGATGATGTTTTTGAACGTTCTTGTAAATGTGGGCTTTATATCCCACTATGTTCAGATATAACCCGGCTTAGAACTAACTGCACAAGCTAACTTTGGCCTTTATATCCCACTATGTTCAGATATAACCAGACGGGTTTTTCTAGTGGAACATTCACATTTGACTTTATATCCCACTATGTTCAGATATAACTGAACCTCCTCACCTACAGCTTTCCAATCTTCAGCAACTTTATATCCCACTATGTTCAGATATAACGAGCAGTTCTTGAAAGATTTCCAGACATTCCTTGATGAACTTTATATCCCACTATGTTCAGATATAACACTAGACGAACGGATTATACAGGAACATGGTCTGGACTTTATATCCCACTATGTTCAGATATAACTGATTGACGGGACAGTGGAAAACCTTAATAACCGTCTTTATATCCCACTATGTTCAGATATAACTCAGCGTGTTTTAAACTATTTTGATGCCAATGTATTCTTTATATCCCACTATGTTCAGATATAACATGATTTCCGAATGGCGTGGATCACATTTTTAAACATCTTTATATCCCACTATGTTCAGATATAACGTTTTATTTGATAACATGAATTACTAACCGATTCGTCTTTATATCCCACTATGTTCAGATATAACCCGACATCCACAAAGCTATTAAGATGTGCCAAATAACTTTATATCCCACTATGTTCAGATATAACTAATAATATCAGCAGTTTTAAAGTCGTTCTCCATGTCTCTTTATATCCCACTATGTTCAGATATAACCTACCTTGTGCATCATCAGCATATTTAACCCAAGTATCTTTATATCCCACTATGTTCAGATATAACCCTCGCCTGTTTTCTTTTCCTTCTCTACATCTTGTCCTTTATATCCCACTATGTTCAGATATAACCTAATGTTTTTAACATTAAATTTAATAACTTACCTGTCTTTATATCCCACTATGTTCAGATATAACCTAAAAAAAGACGCCTAAAAACCCCGCCATGTCAATAATTTAAAACCTACTAACAAATTTTTCTGCAGTAAACCTCCAATGCAATGTTTACCAAGTTAAAAATATTCTCTACAGCACTTATTATAACAACGTTTATCAGTAGTTTCCACAAAACAAGGTTCACTGCAATTGGAGCATAGGATCATAAAAACATCTCATCAAATGACTTCTCTATCCCAAAAGTCGTTTTTCGCAAATGATTAGGGTTTTTAACTTCATAAACATAGATTGAATCTATATTTACATCGATTATCGTTTCCAATTCATGAAGACATTGCATTAATAATGTCTTGGTGATTTCCCCCTCAAACACAGAGTTCTGAGACCAAGTTAGATATTCTTTTAGCTTTTTACAAACTTTACCGACGCGTTTAACGCCGACATCATATGTAATGATGACAAACATATTTACCACCATGCCTTTAAAGGTTTATACTGCTGATCGCCAATGAAATGTTTTATTAATTTATAGCATTCCAACCTGACAAAATACTTGTATGAAACGTTACGCTTTAATTTTCGATGTCTAATTGTAGTTTCTAGCTTTTCGGTCCATTCCTTAATAAATTTTTTACGTCCTGATTCGTTCAATAAAACCATGTTCTCCATAAACTCAAAATCCGATATTTTAATTTGTTTCCGATTTAATAAAGCAAATATAACCGGATCAACCATTAAAGGTTTAAAAATTTCTGCAATGTCCAGACTTAAGGAAAAGCGTTTAGTAGACGGCTCATGTAAAAAGCTTACTGTCGGGTCTACCTGCGTCTTATAAGTTTCCGTTAGAACTGTTGTATAGCACATACTATTACCAAATGAAATCAATGCATTCAGTGGGTCTCTTGGTGGACGTTTAGTTCGCTCATCAAAGGCAAATTCATCCGGCAGAAAATAATTAAAAGCAGAATAGTACAGTTGTCTGATTGTACCTTCAACGCCCATAATTTCCGGAATACGGTGGACATTTTCTAAAAGCTTAAGGTTGGTTTGAATACGTTTAATAATCAATTCAACCTCAGAATACCTTTTATAATTTCTCAAATTACGCAGCATGTGAAATGTACCGCTGTAAATAAATTGTTTAGCCAGGTACTCCCGTTTATCTTTTTCAAAATAATGTCTGCTTTGATTAACAACTGTAAACCCTGATATATTTTTCGAGCGCGGATAATAGGTCCCGTTATAGAATCCATAATAATTATAAAAATGAACGCGCACATCATTTTGTGTAAGCAGGTTCAAAAAGTTTGTATTGAAATCGACCTGACCAAAAACATGTATATTTTCCATTTGATGAATGGGTAACGATTTCTTGTTTTCTTCTTCATCGATAAAATAAAATGTATTATTTTTTCTTTTCATTCTGCCATTCTTAAAAATGTAGTAGTCCTTGTTCATTTAATCATCACCCTCTTCCGCATAACAAAAATCGTAATATGCACATTTCGTACAAAGGGGGGCGTTAATTACTCCCGGCGGATATGGTTTTTCCATAATCTCATAGATTCGTTCAATTACTTCATTCAGTTTTTTTTCATCATCTTCCGTCAATAAGACCTCTTCTGTCCGCTTCTCTTTCGTATAACTGATCAGCCCCTTTTTGTTAAGCCCGCGTTTTTTCAACTCATATAAATAGAATAGCAGCTGCCAGCGATCTGCCTTAGTCATACTGCTGGTTACCTTTACTTCTCTAACATATTCACCATCGATAGCATCAATTTTGATATTATCTACGGCCAATTCTTTTTTGTCTGAGTTTTTGTACGAACGATTATGCAGTAATTTTCCTGCCTGTACACGTTCATGTCCTTCCTCCAATTGGATGTTCTTGGAGTATAGCCAAAGTTTACGATGACAGACGAAATAGTACTGAATGTGTACACCACTTACCATTTCCATCGACCCACACTCCCTAAAAAAAATTCATAGATACCTCGGATGTATCCTTCGCTGCCAACCCAACTCCACTCAAATCTTCGCAATCAAAATCATACTCAACATCCAGGATCTCAACATGAGGCAATACATTATATTTTCGTCCGTCTTTTCCTGTCTGGTAAAAATCGATTGGAGATCGCAATCCTTTATATTTGTAGGTTGGAACAGAGACGGTATAGCTTTCTATTTCTCTGCGCATTCTAATTCGCTCATTAGAATTTGTTTCTTTTTCCAATTTTTCTAGTAAATCAATGATTTGATCATAAATAACCCTCGGTATGACATTTGATGATTGAATCCCGCGCAATATTTTCTGTGCTTGGTCGTTCGTATATTGATAGTCCTCCAAATTATTCAGTTTGTGCACTGCGCTCCTGAATTCCTCATAAAATTTAGTGCCTGCCAATTCGTCCTTGGAATATATCTTTTTCACCAAATTCACTTTATCCACTTCGGTTATAGCCTGATGGTCAAATGGGCGTAAATACTCCTCCGTCAAATCCAAAATATCTTCATCATACACATATTTTCTGCCCGACACATCCCTCGTATATATGAATACATTAGGATCGTCATGATCCAATTCCCTTTTCCGATAGCAACGGCCAAAGCGTTGCAACAAACTGTCGATAGTAGAAAGCTCGGTAAACAGAACATCAAAATCAATGTCAATAGATGCTTCTACCAACTGTGTCGTAATCCAAATTCCATTTTCATCAGATTCTGCAAATCTTTTTATTTCCTTTTCCAACAATGCTCGATCACGTTGAATAAATCTGGAATGAAGCAAGTGAACATTTTCCCCATCCAGTTGCTGGAAAAGCTCGACTGCACGATCAACTGTATTGACTATGACCAAAACTTTATAATCACTAGCCATTGATGAAATTCTACCCACAGCTTGACCAATTTCTTTATCTTGCAAACTAACTTTGTGCCTGATAAAAGCTTCATCGGCAAACTCCTGATATTCGCAACTGTCATCCAATATTTTTCTGTCCTTTAATTCATCAAGATAGATTTGTGGCAATGTTGCAGTCATGATCATGAATTTGCCGCCAATACGGTGAATCATTTCAATCGCTTTCAGCAGGACTGCAACAATCCACGGGTTATATGCCTGGATTTCATCGATCACTACCTTGGAATATGCCATGGTGGCAAAAAATTTCTCATAGCCTTTGAATTTAAATGGAAATTTTAATATCTGATCGACTGTTGTGAATAATAATTTGCTGGCAAAGTGTTTCGACTGATCATTAATTACTTCCCAATTCTCATCTCCATTTTGATCCAGATGTGATGCACTAGACCCATGTAGCAACCCTACAGTTGGATACTCCATTTCATCATGGACGCGATTATATAAAGCGTTCAACGAAACCCGGATTGGCAGCGTGAAAAACGTCTTATCTTTGCCTGCCCATAATAAAGAGGCCTCGGTTTTCCCCATACCTGTTTGCGCAACAATGATTAAATTTTTGTCTTGATGTTGATACGTGAAGTTTTGGAGCGGTCTAAGAGGCTTTTTGATTTTTTGTTTAAGATATTTTCGGGTCAAATCTGCAATATCTACTTCTTGATCGACCTCGATTGGTACGTGTGCAGACGCTGCATGGTCGAGCCTGTGCAGCAAGCCTTTGATTAAAATATATAAGTAATACGTATCCCTACCGTCTTTGATTTCATTAATACGCTCTTCTTGCCTCAACTCCCTTCTAATCTTAAGTACTTTCTGATCTTTATTTGGTAATTCCACTTCCATTTCTTTTTCTAAATTCAGAAAGTGATTTACCAACTCCTCTTTATATATATTGGATAAAAGTGAAACATCAGGCTGGATATTTCTTTCATGGTGATATGCAATTGCTTGAATGAGAACCCTTCTCTCATCCTTTGTGAGATTCCATTTTGCAACTGGTAAAAAGAAGGGAGACAAATAGTTATGCGGTACATGTCCATATTTTGACGGCACAATTACCTCTCCAGTATTCAAAGCCTTGTGCATTTTACCCTGAAAGTCGTTATTCATTTTACCTAAATCATGATATTGTGCGGCCTTATATAATAGATTCCATATTCGTTCATTAGGAATTAGGCTAAAATAGGCGCCTCTTAATACGTGAAATCTATCAAGTAAATTTTGAGTATGTTCTTTTAATGATTCTTTTACAGGTCTTGTTTTTGCGATGATCACTTATAAATTCCCCCTTTTTAAAAAAAGCCGATGAGTAGCCCATCGGCTTTCAATAATTATATATTCCAGAACACAGGATATTCATTTTCATCTACATAAAGAGGAACTTTAAAACTTTCATCAAGTAGTTCCTCGTTTTTTAATACATAAATGGCAGGTATCTTCTCCCATTCTCGAATACCCTTTTTGATTTTGTATGTCCAATTTAGCAAATAAGGTATGCCGTGTCCGGTTGTCGTAATTTGATTCTTTGGTATATACATCGCATGTTCGGCCTCACATTCATCCGTCTCTTCCAACGCCACATATTTCACTTCATCAATCCGTAACAAGTCCTCATGACGACCCAATGCAACAAAAGAATCCAGTTGCTTAAAAGAATTATATATTTCCTCCAGCACTGCATCCTCCGCCTTAATATGAAAGACTAGCTGAACATTATACAACATGTGTGTATAAAGCGGCATAGACGACATGACACTAGTTGGATATGTTGGCGTTGCATCGGAGATTCCATCAAGAACTATTGGCATGGCAAATTCATGCTTTTTAACAAAATAGGTTTTCCTGTAATCAATAATTTGACTTTCATAATCTCCCTGTATCGATAAAGAAAACGGAACCAGTCTATCGGCGTTCAATACTGCATGTACCATCCCTTTAACTGTTGAATAGGGGGGGAGAGGATACGTCTCAGTTACCTTGTTAGCAAAGGGTTTTTTATAACATGCGGCTTCCTGGAATGCCTTGATTCTCAAGACTTTCATATAGAAACACCGTAATATTGATCTACTTGTTCGGTCAAATCTTGATAAAATGCGTCAACCGTCTCTGCCTTTGCAATACTGGAAAATGCTTCTTCATTTTCAAAAATGCCCCGTACATACCCAATTTGTGTATTGTCCTTAACCGATACATTGAATACAGAGGAATTCACCGTATCTTCTAGTAAGCTGATATTCAATCTATCTTTTCCATTAAGTGATATACGTCCTTGGAAAAATGGATTAGCTATCGGGTAAGCTCCACCAATTACGAACAATGGTGAAAGATTTTCCTGTCTGCCCCTGATTTCGCGATTCAAAAACTTGGTGACTTCCAAAAACTGTTTAACTCGATTCAGCTTTTCCTCTGTATTTAGTTCGACACCTTCATCGATCCCAACGCGCGATAAATCGATTGTAACAGTATAAGCATAATAGCTAATGTGTTGTTCAATGGTTGCCAAATTTGCATCTTCATTAATTCTTGTTGCAAGTCCCATATTGTTCAAAAATTCAAGATCGCTCTTGTACGGCTCAAGCGATATGGCATGGCTTAAGCGAACAACTGCAGATCGTTTTGCCGCACCTGTTTTTGCTTTTGTTTTCATATAGCCAAACAAATCCATTTCAACAGAGTCTTCAATCGTGCACTTTTCCTTGAATTGTATAACGCTCTGCGATTTATCAACTACATCCAGATTCCAGTCAAAAAATCGATTGCCAAGGCGCACCATATCATAGCGGAGACTTTGCCTGGATGCAAAAGAATATACCCCCCCATCGCCGCGATGAAATTTTTTTAACTCGGAAATATTCGCAGTACCTTCCCCATAATTCAATGAATTCGCCCGAAATACAACAGTGAATGTAATTGCTTTATTATTAGCCATTTACAGCCTCTCCTTCTTCATTTGGTTTGGAAATCAATCCAGCGATCCATGCATTCGCAACTGTTTCAAAGTCCATCTTACTTTCATGCAGTACCTCCAGCAGCAGTGATGGCATTTCCAATTCATTGGAAATAAAGGTTCTCATCACAGTATCCATGAATGTGTTCTTGTTTCCAGCTTGGACAGCATTCAGCAAACGATAGGCAATTCCCTGTGCCTTTTTCAAACCAATCTTACTTCTTACAGCCTCACCACTTTTGTATAGTACCCAGACATACTTCTGTTGTTTTTGCGGATCCATATGCATTTCTCTCTCCTTTTTATAAAACTGATCGTAGTGTCTCAACAGCGTCATGAAAACTACTTCCAGAGACGAATACCTTTGTTTGATTTTTTCCCTTAAAACGTTTGAAATGAATTGCTTCGTGTCAATTTGCTTAATCAAATACTTTATAAACGGTATTTTGTTCGTATAATGTAGATACCCAAACAGTTTTCCGTGATTTTGGAACAATTTAATCAAACCAGGCGTTAAAACCATGTAGTCCAGCAATGTTTTTTTCGCTTGATAGTCGGACTCATATTCCACTATTAAATAATGCTTGGCAAGCCAATCAGCCCGTAATTGTTGTTCACTAACCAAATCGAAAATTACTTCATCAAAAGACTTATCCTGGTCAGTCTCTGTGTTGTAGTGTTCATTGGCCTGATAGATTTGATCAAAAGAACCATCAAACTGCACGAATACCGATTTTCTGTTAGAAATAGTGGCTCCTGCCGGTGCACAAAAAAGTAGCAATTTTGCCAGTGCACTTATCGGGAAAAAGTTTTTTCCATCACAGTCCCAAGTGCTGTTCAGGGAATTACCCAAGCTCAGTGCCAGCGGAGAAAACACGCTTTCTTCCAGGGAAAAAAGCCCCAGTGGGAAATCCGTAAAACTACATTTAAGAACTTCTTCATCTATGTATTGTTTCATCTCTTCGGTGGATTTCTTCTTAAATGTTGTTTTAAAGGCTGATAAAGGGTGTTTGGAATTCATTTCTTTCAATAGCTGCAAGCCTTCATCCTGCTTTCCTTCATCAATCAGGCTTATAAATTTCCACTCATCCAAAACGGGTTTGACGTAATCATATGAAAATAGCTCCCTCTGTTCATCAACGGTGAGTGAATTTTGGGATACGTTCAGAAAGCTTGGCTGCCCGAAATATGGCGAGAGATATACAGCTTTAAACGTATTACAAGTTAGCTTTTCATTGATTTCTTTGGTATGGACATCTGCTATGATTCTATCCAACCAGCTGTCCATTTCTTTTTTGTATTCTTTTTCAGCCCTGTATCGTTGGACGTAATTCAAAATTTCCTTACCAGTACTGTCATCTTTGAAATATTTCCCTACCTTTGTTTCAATATCTTTCAGTCGGGTATTTAGCTCTTTTTTATATTTCTTTTCTCCTTTTTTCCATCTGGCATGCCAACTTGTCAGGCGCCTCTTATGGCCATTGGCAACACTATACTTTTGAAGGAAAAAGTTAAAAAAGGCCTCAGGCAGTTTTTCCATCTGCTCTCTGGTAACAACAATGCCATCATCTGTTGTTTCAACATCAATGTCGTAATGGTTCAAAATCCGCTTATAGCCCACCATACCTTGCGTAAGGGACCAATCCCCCATCGATACTTCCATCTGATCCATTTATCCCACCTCCTCAACGATATCCAATAACCCAAGTCCAAGCGAACGCCTCATACTGACACCTGCATCGTATAGACATTGAAGGTCTTCCGGATCACCTTGTAATTGCAACAACCCCTTATTGGCGGTCAGATAAAGTGCGCTGTTTTGTTTCTGGTGAAGATTCTCTTTCATGATTTGTTTCGTCATCATGGTTTGCACGACTTCGATTGATTGTTTCGGTGCTCTCCCAAAGACTTCTGTGATGACCAAGTTTGCAACATATTGAAACTCTTTCTTAAATTCATCATCCGTAGCCAAAACAGGCTTTCCTTTTTTGGTTTCAATTAATATCGGTGACAGCGTCTTGAATATAACGTTTGTTTTAGAAATCCTATTTTCCGGTAATAGCCTTTTCTTTTTTAGCGTGAGTTCTGCTTCCCTAATAAAATAGTTTCTACCTTTTTGTGCACCATTAACCAGGAACATGATAAACTCATAGTTCGGGCTTGAGATATTCAGGTGAAGTTCCGTTCCACGTATTATTTCACCTTCAATAACAAGATTTGGAATAAAGGTCGAATAGGAGAACGGTTTCATTTTTCTTTTAGCTTTGTTGAATAACCTATCATAGTAATCCTCGGAACCATTCCGTATCATTTCTTTAATGATCGATAGCGTCCCCAATCTGTAGGCTACAGGGATTTGCATCATTTCAAATACCATTTGAACTCTCATCTACATTTCACCTCCTAATAAGTTATTTTACTTACAACTTAAAAAAGTTGTATCGCAAGCAATACAACTGTTCCCACTAAGTTCGAATATAAATTTCTTATTCTCAATTTTTTTACCCTTCGCCATTCAGATATATCTTTAACGTCACCATAAATAGGAGGATAAAAACAGGGGATTTAGTTGTATTACATATATTTAGCATAACATAATACCTATACAAAATAATGTATCCCCTAAAAATAATTCTCTGATTGTATTTTTAAAAACAACTATTCTGCCTAGAGATAACTTTTTGAGTACTGCCTTCCTTTTATTCTATCTATCCCCCACCCCCCTCACAATACTGCTCATACTGCTTATACAAATCCTTCAACGCCGATTCCAATGCATTTCCCGCCTTACCTAAATAACGTTCCCGCACTTCTTGCAAAGGCTTATCAATGCCATCCTGTAAACTATAACCTCGCAACAGTTGCTGCACATATTCTCTGCCATGTAATGTTGCTAGCGTACAGCCTGCTGTTACAATAACGCCATATTTTTTATCTACCTCAGCCGTAATCGTTAACGTCTCATAAATACTCTTCGCCGCCATTCCGGATGGCAGCCTAGCATGTCCAGCAATAAAAACCGTATTCATATTCGTCATCCTCCCTGTTGTTCAACTTACAAAACCTTCACCACGATAGCCTAACTTATTCGAGATTGCTTCGGCCGACAGTTTTGTGCTAGTTTTAATAAATGCTAGATTTTCACCTTCGAAATGGCTGGTTAACCCGCTGACCGTTAAAGCGGCAACAACAACCCCGAGATGATTATAAACCGGATACGAGATGCCTGTCGTGTCAGCGTCTTGTTCGCCTATACTACAAGCATAGCCCTCTTGTTTAATTTTTTCTAGTTCCATTGTCAAACTTTTTCGATCAATTGGCTGATGATCACCCAAAAAATGCAGTTCCTCCGCTTGCAAAACTTTTTGCTGTCGCTCCTCGGGTAAAAATGCCAACAGCAGTTTCGGCCCGGAACCCATATATAATGGGGTGCTTTTGCCAATTCTTGTGTACAAGCGCAACGCACGGCTGCTTTCTACCTTTTCAATATATGTAGCTTCATCCTGGCTAACAATGACCAAGTGAATCACTTCATTAATTTCATGGGCTAATCTTTCCATAAACGGTAAAGCAATACCACGCAATTCCAACTGGTCGGATACCATGTGCCCCAATTCGAGCAGTTTTAATCCTAATCGATAGCGGCTGTCATGCTCCGTCTCTTTTGTTTTATATAAAAAGTTACATGACTCCAATGCCGATAATAAGCGATACGCGGTGGGTTTCGGCATATTTGCCTGATGAGAAATTTCCTTCAATGTCAGCTCTTGCTGGTCTTCAGAAAATAAATCGAGTAATTTTAATGCTTTGATTACGCTTTGATTCATCGTAGAAAACTCCTTCAATTATGTACGATATAATCAACCCCCTACCAGATCAGTAGAGGGATTGACAGTTAACGATTCACTTGTGTTTGTTCTGCCGTACTAATTTCCTTAATGTCCACCCCGCGTTTCGCCATTTCCTGAATATACGTTTCTCCTGCAACGATTTGCTCCGGCGGGTAGACACCCTTTTTGACTATTGTACCATTTCCAATCATTTGCGCAACAACCGAGATAGTATTCGCGGTTGCCCGGGCCATGGCAGTGACATTCGTTGTACGATCCTTGTATGTCGTCATTTCGTATTGATAAGTGGCCGGCTTCCCATCTTTTTCACCGGAAGCAACAATTCGTAACAACACGGCATCATCTTTATCCCCTAATTCAACAATCGGATCAAGCACTTTTAATAATACCTGACGCGGATTAACTTTTTCTCCGTTTACGTCCACCTCATAGTCCATCCGTGTTAAATTCAAATCAACTAACAGTTTGAATTTCTCGGCATGCCCTTTATAACGGATTGTCTTGTATTCCAACGTTTTTAATTCAGGATACGAGATTGATAAAGTCGAGGTTCCTCCGGATGTATGGAATGCCTCCAGTGGACCAAATTTTTCAAAATGAACCTCCTCCAACTCGGATAATGATGGGATTTCCTGTTTAATACCGTCACGTATAATCAGGGATGGGTCCGTGTAATGGTCAAATACCCCTTCCATCGAAAACACATGATTGTATTCAAATGGTGGTTCTGGACGCACCGGTATACCGCCAACATACAGCTTGATTGCTTCCAATTTATCCAGTTTGCCTGCCCCATGACCGGATAAAATATTAATCATTCCAGGTGCCACGCCAAGATCAGGGATCAGCGTCACGCCTGCTGCTTTTGCCTCCTCCTTTAATGCTAAAACTTTATCGGTAATGTGTCCAATATGCCCACCAAGATCAACCGAATTGACGCCAACCTTGATTGCCGTTCGCGCTACTATTTCGTTAAAGGAATAAAACAAGGCATTAATAATGACATCAAATTGTCGCATATAATCAGCCAGTTCCTCTTGATCACTGGCGTTCACCTGGTATGCGGTTAATTTTGATGAATTAAGCGAATCGCAGACCTGTTTTGCCCTGGCAAAATCAATGTCAGCCAAACCGACCGCTTCCACACCTTCACTCCCTATTAGATCGCGAGCTGCTTCTTTTCCCATTAATCCAGATCCGAGTACCCCAATTTTCATCCAACCACTCCTTCTGAAAAGTTTTTATGCTGGTATAGGCGTACTAGCGAGTGCCTCAAAACGTTTCATAGAAAACCAGAAACTACCTTACTGCAAGAATCTGGCCCTCTATACCAGATTCCGGTATAGCCATTTCCGGCTCCAACTGCCAGCATATCGTGTGGAATACCCGCTTCTGCGATATCCGCCGGCGTTGGTGCAGGTCGGCCTTCCTTAAAACCAGTCGCTTACGCCTTTGTATTTATTCCACATCAATCTGGGCCCGCTGTAATTTTCCACTAAAATCGACATACACTGCCTTCCATTCAGTAAACACATCGAGCGCTGCCACACCAGAATCACGATGACCATTTCCGGTTCCCTTCGTTCCGCCAAATGGCAGGTGAATTTCAGCTCCTGTTGTTCCGGCATTAACATAAACGATTCCTGTATCCAAATCACGCTGGGCCTTGAATACCTGGTTAACGTCAGCGGTAAAAATGGAACTTGACAAGCCATATGTCACGCCGTTATTCACCTCGACCGCTTCCTCAAAACTTTTTACCGGAATTAGTGACACAACAGGACCAAAGATCTCTTCCTGGGCAATCCGCATATCTGCCGTACAATCCGTGAACAATGTTGGTGCAAAATAATTCCCGTTTTGCGGAACATCTTCATCTACTACATATCCCCCAGCAAGCAGGTTTGCCCCTTCTTCTTTGCCAATTTCCATGTATTGTTTTATTTTTTCCAGTCCTTGTTTGTTAATAATTGGACCGACTTTATTCACTTCATCCAGACCGTCGCCAATAGTCAATTTCTCCATTTCCACAAGAAGACGTTCTTCTAATCGTTCCTTGACCGCTTCATGGACAATCACCCGGCTGCAGGCAGTGCAACGCTGGCCACTGGTTCCAAATGCACTCCATAAAATCCCTTCAACAGCTAGATCCAGATCGGCATCATCCATTACGATCACCGCATTTTTTCCGCCCATTTCCATAGAAACCTTTTTCAATTGCTGGCCACACTTGCTGGCGATATTCCTGCCTGTATCATTGGATCCGGTGAACGAAATCACCCGGATGTCATCATGTTCGACCATCGCATCACCAACCGTCGAACCTGTGCCGAATACGACGTTAAGCACACCTTTAGGCAATCCCGCTTCTTCCAAAATTTTTGCCAGTTCAAAGGCCATGATCGGCGTTTCTGTTGCCGGCTTCCAGACGACTGCATTTCCCGCAACAAGTGCGGGGAAAGACTTCCATGTTGCGATCGCAATTGGAAAGTTCCACGGGGTAATAATGCCGACTACGCCAATCGGAGCACGTACGCTCATGGTAAATTTATCTTTTAATTCTGATGGTGTCGTCTGCCCGAATAAGCGGCGTCCCTCTCCAGCCATGTAAAAAGCCATATCGATGCCTTCCTGGACTTCGCCGCGTGCTTCTTCAATGACTTTTCCATTTTCCATTGTCAGTAATTGTGCCAGACGTTCTTTACGTTCTTTTAACAACGTGCCAACCCTAAAAAGTACCTCAGCCCGTTGCGGTGCTGGAACCAAGGCCCATTCCTTCTGCGCCGTTTTGGCAGCCTTTGCCGCTTGGTCAACACGGGCTGCATCTGATAAAGGTACATGGACAACTGTCTCCCCATTCGCCGGGTTAATCACCGCTGTTGTTTCCTCTTCTGCCGTCAACCATTCTCCGTTGATAAAGTTTTGTAAGCTTTTTACATGCAATAATGCTTCTGCCATGAATATAACCTCCTATATTATTCTAGTAATTCACCGATCCCGAAGCTCCTGAATCGTAGCTGATACGGAAATTTGTTCCTGATCTGTTATAATTTCAATCACAGTTGGTTTCGTCTGCTGCGACGCTAATACTTTGGCAAAAACGTTAGCAAATTCCTCTGCCGAACGGACACAATAACCATTCGCCCCCACACTTTTGGCTAAATCAGCAAATGACACCTGCCCTAAATCTGTCGCCATGACTTTTGTTGGATAGTGGATTTCCTGGTGCATACGAATCGTTCCATACATGTTATTATTAAACACGATACTTATGACTGGAATCTGATTGCGGACGGCTGTCTCCAATTCCTGAACCGTCATCATAAAGCCGCCATCACCTGATAGGGATACTGCCGTTTTTTCCGGAAAAGCCAGTTTTGCCCCCAGCGCAGCCGGCATGCCGTAACCCATCGCCCCTGACGTTGGTCCAACATACGTATGTTTTTGAGTGAATGGATAAAATGCATGAAGCCACCCGGCGAAATTCCCGGCATCATTCGTTAACAGCGCGTCATTTGGCAGTCTATTAGCCAGCGTTGCGATGATATGCTTATTCAAATGATCGTTTGGTGTAACGATTAGGCGGCTAATGGACTCGTATGCCTGTCGACGTTCATTCACCCATCCCTTCCATGGGCGCATCGGCAACTTTATCGTCTGTAAACTCGTTAATGCTTCACGAAGATCGGCGACAATCCCGATTGCAGGTTGATATACCTTGCCAATCGATTCATCATCAATATCAATATGAATCAGCTTTTTATCAGGATCCATAATGCTATAGTCCTGTGTCGTTACTTCTGACAGCCGGGTGCCAAGCGCGAGAATAACGTCTGCTTCCTGCACCGTTTGCAGAACTTTTTTATTCGTTGCGAGCCCCAGATGTCCGACATACATGGGATGATCATTTGGAAATGCGTCCTGCCGGCGAAATGCGGCCATAACGGGGATCTGGTATCCTTTTGCAAAAGCCTGTAATGCTTCTTCTGCCTGGGATGCCTTTACACCGCCACCAGCGATAATCAATGGATGTTTCGCATGGGCAAGCAAATGCTCCACTTCCACTACCTCTTGTTTAGCCGGAGCAGGTGTTGGTTTGATAAAGTGCGGACCAAATTGCATTTCCGCGGCGACCGGCAACACATCTTCCGGTAGTGAGATGACAACAGGTCCAGGTCTGCCGGATTGTGCCACGCGAAATGCCCGCTGGACAATTTCCGGGATGCGTTCGGAATCTGTTATTTCCACCGCCCACTTGGCAATATGTTGAAACCAGCGATCCAAATCGACCTCCTGAAATCCCTCACGCCCGCGGAATTTGCTATGTACCTGGCCCAGCATAACGACCATTGGGGTAGAATCCTGATAAGCGGTATGCACCCCAATAGCAAGGTTTGCGGCACCAACCCCTCTCGTCGCCAAAACTACACCAGGTATTAATGATGACTTGCCATATCCTTCCGCCATAAAAGCAGCGCCACTTTCATGCCGGCAAGAAATAACCTGAATCGAGGATTCATCATGCAATGCATCTAACAATGGAAGATAGCTTTCTCCAGGTACACAGAATACCTTCGTGACCCCCTCTCGTTTCACGCACTCCACAATCGCCTGGGCACCAGTTTGTTTTAAACTTATCATTATGTTTCCGTCTCCCCCTTCCAATTAACAGTCTTGAGTCGCTTGACTGCCTCCTCCAGCCGTGAAGACGCAACGGTTAATGCAATTCGGAAATACCCTTCACCCGAGTCACCAAACGCTGTCCCTGGTGTGACAATAATACCCGCCTCCTCCAGCAGCTTGTTGGCAAACGCCATTGATGTAAATCCAGCCGGCACTTTTGCCCACATAAAAATCGTTCCCTTTGGTTTAGCTGCTTCAATTCCTGCTTCATTTAATGCTTGATGCAGCTTTTCCATTCGTTCCTGAAAAATGGCGGTATGCGCAACCACTGCGGTGAGATCACTCCTCAGTGCAGCTGCAGCAGCTTGTTGAATCGGTAAAAATTGACTCGTATCGATGTTGCTTTTCAATGTTGAAAGCGCCTGAATTACCGTTTTATTACCAACTACATAACCAATCCGCCAGCCGGTCATGTTGAAACTTTTCGACAATGAACCAAATTCTACTGCAACGTCTTTGGCATGCGGCACCTGCAAAACACTTGGCGCCTGATAATCGCCAAATGTTACTAAATCATATGCTGCATCGTGCGCTAATAACATTTGATTCTCACAGGAAAATGTAATCGCTTCCATAAATGTATTTAAGGAGATGGTAGCTGCTGTAGGATTGCTCGGATAATTTAGTACCATCATTTTAGCCTTTTCCTTGTCAGTAGCCGATATTTGATCAAACAACGGTATATAGCCGTGATTTGCATCAAGTGTTAATGGTACACTTCTTCCGCCGGCAAGATGCACAGCCGTACGATACGCCGGATATCCCGGATCAGGAACAAGCACGGTATCACCAGGATTCAGCACTGCTTGCATCAGATTGGCAATACCCTCCTTCGAACCAATTAAGGCAAGCACTTCTGTTTGAGGATCTAACCCGACACCATAATACTTCTGGTAAAATGCCGCAACAGCTTCCCGGTATTCCTGACAGCCGCTATAGGTCGAATACCGATGATTAGTTGAGTCTTGCACTGCCTCCACTAGTTTATCAATGATAAAATCTGGTGTCGGCAAATCTGGTGCGCCAATCCCCAAATCGATCACGTCTACTCCACTTGCCATCAATTCCTGCTTTTTCTTTTGAAATGCAGCAAATAAATACGGTGGTAAACTTGCTACTTTCGTTGAAGCGACTTCCATACACGCCCTCCGTTTCATTAAATGAAATGACATTTTACTTAACTGAGAACAGTATAAATCATTTGCTATAAAATTTCAATTATTTTCAATTAATTAGTAAAATTTTATCATTGAGCAACCTCTTCATCCACGTTCTCCGCACTTTTAGAACGATTGATAAATACAAATAATAATCCTAAACAAATTATTACAGAAAGTAAGCCGAGCCAGGCATTACCAACGACACCTAACACGATGTACCCAATCCCAGCTATTCCCGCAGCAACCAATGCATACGGAATCTGTGTTGTTACATGGTCAATATGATGGCAGCTAGAGCCGGTTGATGACAGAATGGTCGTGTCCGAGATTGGGGAACAATGATCTCCAAATACGGCACCAGCAAGAACGGCGGCGAGCATTGGTAAAATCAAATCAATATCAGTTGCTGCTGCGATATGTCCAGCAATCGGCAGCAAAATTCCGAATGATCCCCACGAAGTACCCGTAGCAAATGCGATAAAACCAGCGATTATAAACAAAATAAAGGGCAAAAATGCTGGACTGATATGTGCATGATTAACAACACCTGCTAAATATTTACCAGTACCAAGTTCATCAATCAAGAAAACAATTGCCCAGGCAAAGATCAGGATAGTAAACCCGGGTATCATAGATTTTGCCCCTTCATACAAGCCAATACCAATGTGTTTACTGGACAATTTCCCCTTTGCAATATGCCGTAAAAATAAAATGAAGGTAATCGCGATCCCAATTAATCCGCCATATAATAAAGCTTCTGATGCATCAGCACTCCCAAAAATATTGATAAACGTTTTCTCACCTTCGACAGCTTCAAGGCCGTTTACATACATCGAAATAATCGTGGCAATAAATAAAGCAACAATGGGAATTAATAAATCACGAACTTTCCCCAAATCACTTACTGGCAATTGTGAAGTGGTATCCACTTGTTCCTTCTTCTCCGGATCCAGTACTTCTCCAATCCGAATCGCCCGTTCCTCATGTACTCTCATCGGTCCAAACTCCATCCGCGATAAAGCAATTATAAAGACCATCCCTAACGCCGACCAAACATAATAATTCATCGGAATGATCTTTAGGAATGCCCCAAGTGCCGTATGACCAGTTATACTTTGAGCCGCCAGCACTGTCCCCAGGATACCGATAATATACGCTCCCCAGCTAGATACTGGGGCGATTACACATACCGGGGCCGAAGTTGAGTCAACAATATATGCTAATTTGGCCCGAGATATCCGATGTTTATCGGTAACGGGCTTTGCAACCTGCCCAACCGTCAAACTATTGAAGTAGTCATCAACAAACACAATAATTCCCAGAACCGCAGTCATCATTTGCGCCCCGGCCCGTGTCTTGACCCGTTTGATCATCCAGTCACCAAATGCCTTTGTTCCACCCATCATACTGACAAACGCTGTTAGTATGCCTAGCATTAGCACAAATAACAGGATATAGATATTCCACGTATTCAAGGACCCTTCCTCGACAAATACCCCTTTGAATGATTCCCAAATCAATCCAATTGAAGCGACAACATGAAAGCTTTTAATAAAAAAGGCAGCGGCAACAATTCCTACACCAAGAGATAACAATACCCGTTTCGTCAATAACACCATGACAATAGCCAATATCGGCGGAATCAATGACCAAGCTGAATTTACCAATGGAAAACCTCCTTATTCGGTTGTCATTTTTTAGCAAACTAAACTTCTCCCATTCACCCCCTTTATTGTAAACGTTTTCAGTAGTTAGCTATTTCTTTTATTCTATACTTATTGGAAAAATCCTTTTTTAACACAAAAATTATTACCTGTCTTCTAGTGAGGTGTCATTTATGATCACACAGCAAAGCTATCCCCCTAATACTTTGATAGCCAGCATATGCTTAGTCATTTCCGCAATGAATTTTACGTTTCCGATGAACTGATTTATTTAGATGGTAACTTATTGGAGTATTATTTCTTTCCAGAACTGTGGAAGGTACGGACGGAGATTTGAAAACACGTTAGAATAGGTCTATTTATATTTTAAAGGGATGAGTACAACTTCTTTTTCCCTCTTGCACTCTACCAACAACTAATGGTACTTTAAATAAATAATCTTTTTTGGAGGCCAACATATGCAAAACAACACAGATCAGTGGTCATCGAGAATTGGCTTTATTTTATCGTCAGCTGGTGCTGCAATTGGTTTGGGTGCCATTTGGAAGTTTCCATACATGACAGGAATGCATGGCGGCGGGGCCTTTTTTCTTTTATTTATCGCATTCACTATTATTATCGGTCTTCCATTATTAATTGCCGAATTCATCATTGGCAGAGGTGCACAAAAAGAGGCGGTTAGTGCCTATCGAAAACTTGCACCAAATAGTATTTTATCCCATATTGGAAAATGGGGTGTTCTTAGTTCATTTATCCTGATGTCGTTTTACAGTGTTGTCGGGGGCTGGGTGCTCATCTATAGTGTGATGTCGATTCCGGGCAGGATTATTACAGACGGAGCTAATTACCAGGAGCTGTTTGCGACGATAACCGGAAACCCGATTATTACCATTATTGGGCACGGTATCTTTATCATCCTAAACATTGTTGTCGTCTCATTTGGAATTCAAAATGGTATCGAAAAAGCAAGTAAGGTATTAATGCCATTATTATTTATCTTTTTTATCGTCATCGTGGTTCGTGCTGTAACTTTCCCCGGTGCACTGGAAGGCTTGTCCTTCTTCCTGAAACCGGATTTCGCCAGCCTTGATGCGGAAAACGTGCTTTATGCACTTGGTCAGTCATTTTTTTCACTGGCAGTCGGCGTTTCCGTAATGGTGACGTATAGCTCATACCTAAATAAGGATGTCAGCTTACCTGTTTCAGCCGGTAGCGTATCGGTGATGAATATCTTTGTATCGTTATTAGCAGGCTTGGCCATTTTTCCAGTTGTCTTCGCTTTTGGACTGGAACCTGCAGAGGGACCAGGATTATTATTTATGGTCTTGCCGGAAGCATTTGCCCAGATGCCATTTGGTCAGTTATTTCTTTGTTTGTTCCTGCTCCTATTCTTGTTTGCTATCTTAACATCGTCTTTTAGTATGCTGGAAATCATTACATCCGCCTTTACCGCAAACAAAAAGCGGTCCCGGGTAAAAGTTGCCTGGATTTCCGGATTGTTTGTATTTCTCGCTGGCATTCCGGCAGCACTGTCATCCAATACATTGGCAAATGTTAAAGTATTCGGCTTAACGGCATTTGACGCATCTGATTTTCTTGTTAGTAATATCATGATGCCACTCGGATGTTTGTTCATCGCGATTTTTATCACATTTAAAATGAACCGAACACTGGTTAAGCAGGAATTTAATTATGGCAGGGAATTTTCACCTGGTCTTTATCAGACATGGTTTCAAATCATGCGCTGGCTTGTTCCGATTACGATTATTATTGTATTTGCTAGTACGCTTGAACTAATTTAAGAAGCCAACCAAAAGCAGATGTTATGCAGACATCTGCTTTTGGTTAGACCAGGAGCATGTTAGCCTATTATAAATAATCATACCATTCATTTTCCCCCTTGCCTCTACCAACAACTAGTGGTAATTTAAATGGATAAACCATTTATTTTTGGAGGCCAACATATGCAAAATAAAACAGATCAATGGTCGTCACGACTGGGCTTTATTTTTTCAGCAGCTGGTGCCGCGATCGGTCTTGGCGCTATATGGAAGTTCCCCTACATGACGGGAATTCATGGTGGTGCAGCTTTCTTATTATTATTTATAGCGTTCACCGTTATTCTCGGTCTCCCATTGCTTATTGCGGAATTTATCATTGGCAGGGGCGCACAAAAAGAGGCAGTTAGTGCCTATCGGAAACTTGCACCAAGCAGTTTTTTTAAACATACTGGAAAATTAGGCGTTATTGGCGGATTTATTCTGATGTCCTTTTATAGTGTTGTCGGTGGCTGGGTCCTTATTTACAGTGTTATGTCCATCCCTGGTATGATTATCACCGATGGAGCCAATTATCAGGAGCTGTTTGCCACGATCACCGGGAATCCTGTTATTACCATTATTGGACACGGCGTTTTTGTTATCTTAAATATCCTTGTTATCTCATTCGGTATAAAAAATGGGATTGAAAAAGCAAGTAAAATACTTATGCCATTATTGTTTATCTTTTTTATAATTATTGTGATACGTGCTGTGACCTTTCCAGGAGCGGGGGAAGGCCTGTCCTTTTTCTTAAAACCTGATTTCTCTAGTCTTAATGCGGAGAGTGTCCTTTATGCGCTTGGACAATCATTCTTTTCCTTGGCAGTTGGTCTTTCGATGATGGTCACGTATAGTTCCTACTTAAAAAAAGATGTCAGTCTTCCTGCTTCAGCTGGTACGGTCGCCATTATGAATATTTTTGTTTCCCTATTAGCAGGGTTAGCGATCTTTCCTATCGTCTTTGCGGTTGGACTGGAACCGACTGAGGGACCGGGATTATTGTTCATGGTGTTACCGCAAGCCTTTGCTCAGATGCCGCTCGGGGAATTGTTCTTGTGTCTGTTTCTGTTCCTGTTCCTGTTTGCGGTTCTGACGTCATCATTTAGTATGCTGGAGATTATTACATCTGCTTTTACGGCAAACAATAACCGATCACGGACGAAAGTAGCCTGGATTTCCGGGTTCATCGTGTTTATTGCTGGTATTCCAGCAGCATTATCATCCAGCACCTTAGCGAATTTTAAAATTTTCGGGTTGACGGTATTTGATGCGTCTGATTTTCTTGTTAGTAACATCATGCTGCCGATTGGGTGTTTCTTAATCGCCATTTTTGTGACATTTAAAATGAATAAGGCGATGGTCAAACAGGAATTTAATTATGGTAAAGAACTGTCTAATGGTTTGTATCAGACATGGTTTCAAATCGTACGCTGGCTTCTTCCTATCACGGTCGTTATTGTATTTGCCAGCACCATTGGATTAATTAAATGAATACCTGCAAAAAAACAGATGTCGCACTGGCATCTGTTTTTTGCTTACTTTTTTCGGACAAGGGTATTATATAAGTAAACGAAGAAAGGAGTGTATCTATTGAAACAAAGAATCGTTATTGTTGGCGGGGTTGGCGGCGGATCCACCGTTGCATCACAAATCCGCCGATTGAATCAGGAAGCAGAAATTACCTTGTTTGAGCAAAGTGGTTATATTGCATTCTCCAATTGTGGCATGCCGTACTATCTTGGTGATGTTATACATGAACGGGATGCCATTTTAACCGATGCCGAAAAGTTTTCCGAAAAATATGCAGTAGATGTACAACTAGATACCACGGTAACCAGCATTGACCGCGATCAAAAAATCATTACATACCAGCATGAATCAGGATCTGGTGAAGCGCCTTATGATGTACTCATTCTGTCCCCGGGGGCATCGGCTATCGTCCCACCCATCAATGGAATAGATTGCCAAAACACATTTACATTACGGACCATCCCCGATATGGACAAGATCAATAACTACATTCAAGAAACGAACCCACAAACGTGTGTCATTGTCGGCGGAGGCTTTGTCGGGTTGGAAGTGGTGGAAAACTTAACAGCCCAAGGAATCGACTGTAGCATTGTTGATCGATCAAACCATCTTTTGCACATACTGGATGAGGATATGGCTGAGCTAGTGCATCGGCATGTCCGTGAAAAAGGGATAGACTTACGATTGCAACAATCCGCGGATTCCCTTACCAATGATGGAAAAACATTGCGTTTAGACAACGGGGATACATTAAGTCCAGACATGACGATTCTTGGTGTTGGGATTAAACCAAATACGGAACTTGCTCAAAACGCCGGGCTAGCTATTGGTGAAACAGGGGCCATTGCCGTTAACGATTATATGCAAACTTCCGATCCGGCAATTTATGCGTTAGGTGATGTCGTCGAAACGAGGGATTTTTTAACAAAACATCCGCGTAATGTTGCCCTTGCCTCCCCGGCACACCGACAGGCATTTATTATTGCTAACCACCTTCATGGTCAGTCCATTCCTTACCAAGGGGTAGTCGGCACAGCTATTCTAAGGGTATTTGATCTGGTAGTGGGAAGTACCGGCAACACAAGTGCAAGTTTACAACATGCTGGTAAACCATTCCAAACTATCTCCCATGAAGCATTATCTAATGCAGGCTACTTTCCTGGCGCAGAAAAAATCACATTAAAAATTCTGTTTGAACCTGGTAGTGGAAAATTGCTAGGCGGACAGGTCATTGGCAGAAAGGGCGTTGACAAACGACTGGCTGTACTGGCTACTGCAATCAACGGTGGTCTCACAGTCTCGGATTTAACCGAATTAGAACTAGCCTATGCTCCACCATATTCCTCACCAAAAGATCCGGTTAATACGATTGGGTATAAGGCGTTGGCACAGATGGACTGATTCTATGCTAAAAAATATTATGTGGCTGCTTCGAGGTAGCCATATAATATCCTCGTAAAGCAAATCACCATCTTGGGACGAAATCAAAATGGTAAAAGGTTAATAAACCTCCATGGAGATTAAAAAGAATATGAAGTACAATTGAAGGAATGATCGATTTCGTCTTATAAAAGAGAAATAGAGAAAGTAACGCAAAAACACCTACTAAAACTGGCTTTTGCATATGTAATAAGCCAAAAATAACTGCTTGTAAAATGACACTGGACCAAACTGGTAGAAACCTGGATAATAGAACCATTATACAAACCCTATGAACTAATTCTTCCCAAATAGGAATAAGTAGACAAGAAGTCAGCAGATACAGCAAAAATTCCTGGAAAGAAATAAATGCATACCTGATCCCTAAATTATAGTGATTAACAAACTGTTCATCCATAAAGAAGCCATACTTAAAGAACAGACGGTTTAAGTAAAAGAGAGCAACATAAACCAATACAATCCAAAAATAAGTGAAGACTTTTTTCATCGCTGTCCAAACAAGTACTTTTAAATACAATTTTCTAGTCGGTGGGTAAAGAAAACTGATTAATAATATAATGCCTGCTGAAGCAATTATAAATTTACCGGGATAAAGATAATATGAATGATCAAAGATTTGCCCTAAACTAAATATAGTAAATATCACAATTAAATACAAAAATAAAGAGATTGTTGAAATACCTTCACCTAACTTTTTAATATACATAAATCACCTCAAAAAATGGCTCACCCTTCTAGTTATATTGTATTATATTTGTAAAAATTTGCAATATATTTTATTATCCTTACTTGAATTAAAAATAAGTTGAACACACAAAACGAAAGCTCCCAAATAGTAGGAGCTTTCGTTTATTTTTTAAAGCTTGTTGGACGAGTAGTCTTACACTTTTAAAAATCCTCTTCCACCCGATAAATCAATTTATAACGGTCTTCATCAATCAAATCAGCAGCAAGCAAACGCGGTCCATGTCCAAAAATAACTTCATTATCAGTCATGGCTACAATCATCGCCTTCACACCGGTTTGCACATCCAGGTAAATATCACCAACCACCGGCTTCATTGGCGAATCATCTGCCTGTAATATTGCCGGTGACTCATCCGCTCGTAATTGGTCTTCAGAAACCAGATTACGATCAAAGTAAGCAATATCCTGGCTGTCCTCTAATTTTCCCGGCACCATCACAACATATTCACTATGCTTCACGCCATTATCCCTGGTTGTTACCACATTGCCGTCTTCCACATTATCCACTTTTTCAATTTCATTAAGGGAGTAATGATCAAGAAAGTCAGGGGTAGGTTTGATAATAAGGATATAGTCGCCTTTTTCCGGAACCTTGTTTTTATCAATCGTATAACGATGGCCATAAAAAATAAATGAATCCATATGTTTTGGCCGGTACAACTGAATCTCACTTGCCCGTGTCAAAATTTGCTGCATATCCTTTAACCGATACAAATGAATAGATTTCTTAAACATCGGTTTAACCGAGTAAACCTTGTGAAGTTCATTATTATAAAATACAAATTGTCCCTTTCTTACTTGAAAAAGCTTCAATTCCGCAACCTCCCAAATAAATAATATGATTGATAATGATTCACAAAAAAATTAACTGACAAACATATACGGCTGGCAAGTATAACCAGTGGAATACCGGACTTATCTCGTCTCTTTAGTATTCCCTTTATGTTCGCTCCACTAAACATAATATACGCCACTTACCGTAAAGTAAACGTAATTGTACCACTTTTTTATTCACATAACTATATGAAATGGTTAAAAAACAAAAAGACTTCCAAATTATAAGGAAGCCCACTCCACTGGTATAACTTATGATTTCTTATTTCGGTTATGTATGAAACCAGATAATAAGACTGCTGCCATCAATATTAGGATTATCGCATACATGTATGGGCCACGTTCCAATTGAAGTACATCGACAACCAGCTCGTCCTCCGTTATCATTTCTCCAGCCGTCCAAGCGAGGATTGCCGTACCAACATAAGCGACCCACTTGAATCGTTCCATCACGCGAACAATAACCTTTGAGCCAAAAATCATAATCGGAATACTAACGGCAACACCGAGCGCAAGCAATCCAAGATGCCCTCTCGCAGCACCGGCTATCGCAACCACATTATCAAGACTCATAATCGCATCAGCAACAATAATGGTCAGCACTGCTTTACTCATACTGTTTGCAGATGCGACATTCGTCTTTTCATCATCATCGGCAATAACATTATAAGCGATCCACAACAGCAACAGCCCACCAATAAAATGTACAAGTGGTACTTGCAGCAAATAGACAATCAAAACCGCAAATAAAATCCGTAAGATAACAGCCCCAACCGTACCCATGATAATTGCTTTGTTCTGCTTATCTTTTGGCAATCTTCTGGTGGCCATGGCAATCACGATGGCATTGTCACCTGATAGGATGATATCGATTGCGATAATTTTTAATAAAATCATGATTGATTCCGAAGTAAATTCCAGACCAAACAAATTGAAGCCACCCTTCTGCATGAAACGCTCTTTATTATACTATTTCTGACTATCATATGAAAGAAGTATATGATGTTATTCTTGCAGAAATGGCTCTAAGCTAATTACAATATATCTATCTCCCAACAACCAATAGAGCAATTTGTTTACCATTTTATTCTTCCATCTGGCCACTTTTAACCTTACCCGGTCGTGACCGCTGTGGCTTATTAATCGCAATAATCCCAACTGCCACAAGTACCAGCGCACCAATAATAAACACAGTCAAATGCTCTCCAGGAATAAAGATCGCTGATAGTATCGTCCCGGAAACTGGGGTGGCAAATTTATAAATGCTGACTTCACCAGCTTTATTATATTTCAAAATAGAGTACCACAAAGCAAATGCGACCGCAGAAAGTACAGCAGCATAAATCAATAGACCCCAGCCAAATGGAGTAAATTGTATCGCACCTGACTCAAGCTGTGGCAACCCAACAAGCAACATGATAACCGAACCAATCGTCAGCTGCCAGCCGGTTAAAGCGAATGGATGGATTCCTACCGCCATCTCTTTAGCCATGATTGCACCAATGGCTCCCATCAAACCAGCCAAAATCATAAATCCTTCACCAGTCAATTTAAAGTCCATTTGGAACGATTGCCCCCAGTTTGCTACAATCACACCAGCGAATCCGGCAATCAGACCGATCATTTTGGGTACATTCAAGCGGTCATTCGTATAAAAAAAGTGTGCAATCAATACAGTAAAAAAGGTACCGCTCGATGATAATACGGCCCCTTGCATCCCGGAAGTATTCGCTAAACCATTATAGAAGAAATAATATTGCAGCGCCGTTTGTATGATCCCAAAAATAACGAGAAACATCGCTTGTCTTCGTGTGACCAGCAATGCCTTAGGTTTCATAATCAACATGCCCACAAGTAATATCAAGCCCGCCAATAAAAAACGCATGCCAGCAAATACAATTTGAGCAATCGTATCATCTGACGCCATTTCTAATTCCAGATAACTGACCTTTAAGACCGGAAAAGCACTGCCCCATAAAATTGCGCAAAACACCGCAATACTGATGACAATCCATTTTTGTGTTAAATACTTCTGCAAATCGTTCAACTCCTAGTTTTCATTGATACTTTTAGCCTTACCGTACATGCTCATCCATATGAACAAATGGCAAGTCTGTATCAACCTCACCTAATACACGTTTCGTCATAAAATCTTTCCCCTCAAGCCAAGCAGCAAAATCAAATACGACTGGTTCCCGATTGCCACCTAAGGCAAACCAAGCTTTTTGTTCCTTAGGTAAGTAACCCGATGTGTGAATGGTTCCGGACCAGTTTTTATATTGCTTGGAAAAAACGCCTTTATTCGTATCATTCAGCATCCGAAAAGCTTGATAGACATCGGTCAACTCTTTTCCTTGCTTTTGCATTGCCTCCAGCCGCTCACGGGAATCAGCCAAATGATGTCGATTTTCATCCGTTAATCGTTCAAAATGATTGGTACAGACATTCGACTGGCGTACCACAACACTTCTCGGTGTTGCCTCGACAATATAAGTTTCCCCACCCTTGTCCAAAACTGTGTAACTAAATGAGTGCCGATGCGGGATTTCCTTCAGCATGGCCACAGCTTCGTCAACCGATGCACAGCTTTCCAATATGATCCGGCCAATCATATTGCAAATAAACCCATCACCAGGCGTCTTCCGGTGCATAAAATTATATCCCATAGCGAGTCCCTTTTCATTCATGCCATCCATCCGACCGGTAATTCGCTGGGATGGTCCAATAATCGCATACCCCTGATCAGATGGCTGAAACACCATGTAGCGACCCTCATAGGTTTTCGGGTGGTAATCATAGTTACGAATCAAGTAATCTTTCCCGGTAAAAATCGAGCAGCCACTGCGTACATATTCTAGCCGGTACCCGCCAAATTCCTGAAGGGTATCCTTTAGGTTCCATTCCAGCGCATCAGCAAGTCCAAGCAATTCATCCCATATGCCCGGCGCAAATGCACATATTGCTTGCTTTGTTTCGTCCACATCAATCGTAAAACGTGGACGTCTAATCTTCCACTGCCGTTCACGGTTTTTTATCGTTAAGGAATCCTTTAACAACATCCCCTGCTTATAGCCAAACGCATAATGCGTACCGCGAAATTGGAGGATCTCACTAAAAATCTTTTTCATTTTTATTACCCCATTTCGGAACATTCCTTTTCCACTCTAGGCTTGCCCTCGCACGGTTCGAGCCTGCTCCTGCACGTTTCAAGCTTGCTTCCGCACGTTTCTGGCCTGCTCCCGCACGTTTCCAGCTGCTTCTCGCACGTTTCTGGCCTGTTCCCGCACGTTTTTACAAGCGATTATTAAAAGATTTCTTAGCGGTCTCAAGCCATCTCATATCTCACCGACAAGAGCCGCCTTCATTCATCTACTCCGCCAGCTCAGACAATTCAGCCCAGCGGTCCATTTTGGCTTCCAGTTTTTCTTCGGTTTGCTGTTGCTCGTTATACAGCTCTTGCACTTGTTCCAGATCACTTCCGGCTTCAGCAATCTTCTGCTCTATCGATTCTAACATCGCTTCTAATTCAGCGATTTCGTCCTCAATTCCGTCCCATTCCCGTTTTTCCATATAGGACAATTTTTTCTTCTTGGCTGGTTGTTGCTCTTTCTTTTTTACTGGTGCTGGCTCGTGCTTTTCCATTTCCTTTTTTGCCTGTTCTAAATATTCATGGTAGTTTCCGTGATATCGCTCGACTTGTCCATTTCCGGTAAACACAAGTAAGTGATCAACAACCCGATCCAAAAAGTAGCGATCGTGCGAAACGGTGATGACCACACCAGGAAATTGCTCCAAGTAATCTTCCAGCACACTCAATGTTTGGGTATCCAAATCATTTGTCGGCTCGTCTAATAGCAAAACGTTTGGCTCGGTCATTAATACTTTTAGCAAATACAGCCGACGTTTTTCACCACCAGAGAGTCTGCCGATGTACGTCCATTGCTCACTCCGGGAAAAAAGAAATCGTTCCAGCATTTGTTCCGCGGTAATGACCTCGCCATCTTTGGTGTGGATGACCTCAGCAACTTCCTTAATATATTCAATAATCCGCATGCCATCATCAAGTTCTTCCTCACCTTGGGTATAGTAGCCAATATGAACGGTTTCACCAATTTCAATCGTACCTTCATCCGGGATTACCCTTTTTGCCATCATGTTTAATAGCGTTGATTTTCCAGAACCATTTGGCCCGATGATTCCCAGTCGCTCGCCGGGAACAACAAGATAGTTAAAATTCGTTAATAGCGTTTTATCGCCATACCCCTTTCTAATATGCTCTAATTCGATAACCTTTTTGCCTAATCGTGCGGAACCTACCTGAAAGGACACTTCCTGTTTCGTCGTATCAAAGGTCTTTTCCTTCATTTCCTCGACACGATCAATCCGTGCTTTTTGCTTGGTGGAACGCGCCTTTGCTCCCCGCTTTAGCCAGGCGATTTCCCGTTTTAAGGTATTTTGATGTTTTTGTTCCAAGCTATGCTCTAATGCTTCCCGTTCCGCCTTCTTTTCCAAAAACAGTTCATAATTACCGGCATACGTGTACAAATTTCCTTTATCCAGTTCAAAAATACGATTTGTTACCCGGTTAAGAAAATAGCGATCATGCGTAACCAGTAATAATGCTCCTTTATAATTCGCCAAAAATTTCTCCAGCCATTCTACCGTCGCATTATCCAAATGGTTGGTTGGTTCATCTAAAATCAATAAATCGGCAGGCTGAATCAAAGATTTGGCAATTGCGACCCGCTTTTTTTGACCACCAGAAAGTTCATGAATATGCGTATCAAATGCTGTAATCCCCAATTTGGTTAGCACAGTTTTGGCCTGTGTATTGGCCTCCCAGGCTTCAAACTGATCCATTTGCTGCTGCATGGCTAATAGATTTCCTTGTGCCTTTACATTGTCCGGATCCTTTTCCAATCGCCGTAATGCTTGCTCATACTCGCGCATGGCCTTCATGACTTGGGAATCCCCATAATAAATTTGCTCAAGCACCGTCAAATCAGGATTCAACTCCGGGTCTTGGGCTAAATACTCGATTCGATAGTCTTTCGAGTGATTAATCGTTCCTTCTTCAGCTGATTCAATGCCTGCAAGGACTTTGAGAAAACTGGACTTCCCTGTGCCGTTAACGCCAATCAATCCAACACGATCTTGCCCGGTGATGGAACAGGAGACATGATTAAATAATACTTTTTCACCAAATGATTTATATAAATGTTCAACTGTAAGCATTGTTTTTCATCCTAACTACAAACTGCCATATTTACTCTCCTTATTTTATCATAAAGTGAAACTTCATTCAGTGGGGCGTTCCCTCCCCACTGAATGTTAGTTGAACTGAATCGGACCTTTATACGTCTATTATCTCCCTATCTCTGTTACTAGACTCGCCATTTCAATTGCGGCCACCGCGGCTTCAGCACCTTTATTACCAGCTTTTGTCCCGGCGCGTTCTATCGCCTGTTCAATCGTCTCGGTGGTTAAAATTCCAAAAATAACAGGTTTACCCGTTTTCAGCGATACATTCGCTACTCCCTTTGCCGCCTCACCGCAAACATAGTCAAAATGTGGGGTTGCGCCACGAATAACCGCTCCCAAAGTGATGACCGCATCATAGTGTGATTCGGCCATTTTTTTCGCGGTAAGTGGAACTTCGAATGCACCCGGTACCCAAGCAACATCAATATTATCCTCATAAACACCATGCCGTTTTAATGTGCCAATCGCACCATTTAACAGATTATTAGTAATAAATTCATTAAAACGAGCAATAACAATTCCCACGGTTAATTCCGTACCAACTAGACTTCCTTCATATGTGTGACCCATGATCCTCATCCCTTTCCATGATTATTGCAGGTTCAGCAAGTGACCCATTTTCTCCTGCTTCGTTCGCATGTATGTTTCATTTTCCTTGCGATGGCCGGTTTCCAGCGAAATTCTTGATTTCACCTGAATCCCATACGCTACTAATCCTTCTATTTTTTCCGGATTATTCGTTAACAAATCAATGCGTCGAACACCCAAATCCAACAAAATTTGGGCGGCTACATCGTATTCGCGCAGATCCGGAGCAAATCCGAGCTGCTCATTCGCTTCGACCGTATCCATTCCATTTTCCTGTAATTTATACGCACGAAGTTTATTAAGTAAACCAATTCCGCGGCCCTCTTGCCGCATGTATACCAGAACACCTTGTCCCGCTTGGTTCATTTTTTCCAGTGCATCATGGAGCTGATTGCCACAATCGCAGCGAAACGAGCCAAACACATCCCCTGTCAAACATTCCGAATGAATGCGCGTTAAGATTGGCTGATCCGTATGAATGTCACCCTTTACCAGGGCAATATGTTCCTTCCCATCGAGATCGTTGGAATAACCAACTACACGGAAATCGCCAAATTCGGTTGGCAATACCGTTTCAATCTCACGTGTTACATGGTTTTCATGCTTTTTTCGGTAATCGATTAAATCCGCAATGGTAATAATTTTTAAGTCGTATTGCTCGGAAGTCTCCATTAAGTCTGGCACACGCGCCATCGTTCCATCTTCTTTGACGATTTCACAGATTACACATGATGGAAAGGCACCGCTCAAATCGGCTAAATCAACGGATGCTTCCGTGTGTCCTGCCCGCGTCAACACACCGCCAGTCTTAGCAATCAATGGGAAAACATGGCCAGGTTGCTTGAAATCATTTCCATTGGTATCCGGCCGCAGTAAAGCCTGGATTGTTTGCGAACGTTCCACCGCACTTATCCCTGTTTTCGTATCTTGATGATCAATGCTCACGGTAAACGCGGTACCGAATGGGTCAGTATTTTGTTTCGCCATCATGGATAAACCTAGTTGTTTGGCTAATTTTTCTGTGATCGTTGTACACACCAGGCCCTTCGCATGGGTAATCATAAAATTGATCACTTCCGGTGTTGCTTTCTCAGACAACACAACCAGATCCCCCTCATTTTCCCGGTTTTCATCATCTACAACAATAATTGGTTTTCCTTGTTTTAAATTAGTAATCGCCTCATCAATGGAATGAAACATGTTTGCTACCCTCTTTCTTTGTGGAATATTTGTTGTTCCATCATGTTCTGTACATATTTCGCTAACATATCGAACTCTAGATTAACGCTGTCTCCAGGCTCTTTTCCTCCTAAAACTGTCTCGGCAACTGTATGGGGAATCAAGGATAGCGTAATTTCCTTGTCACTCACTGAGAAAATGGTTAGACTCACACCATCAACAGCAATTGACCCTTTGACAAATACAAATCGCTGGAACTCTTCTGGAATGACAACCTTATAGTAAGACGCATTTTCTTTTCTTTGTTTTTCCATTACTTTCCCAATACCATCGACATGCCCGGATACAAAATGTCCGCCAACCCGGCCGTTGACCGCAAGTGACCGTTCCAAATTGACATGTGACCCTGTATCAAGGTCGTTCAGCGAGGTTGATTTCATCGTTTCCGGCATCACATCAACTTGAAAATCACACTGAGAAAAATTCGTAACGGTCAGACAAATCCCGTTTATAGCAATACTGTCGCCGACCTGCAAATCGGTTGTTACGTTTTCCACACCAATTGTTAACCGAACAGCCTGATCAGAGACATAATCCATTTGAGTGATTGTACCTTTTTCTTCAACAATCCCGGTAAACATCGCTATCATCCTTTCGTGGAACACACGTGATTTTAATCGTTTCCCCAATCATTTCTACCTGTTTGATTTCCATCGATAGGGCATCGCTTAATTTTTCAAATCCTGCCCCAGCAAAGGAAGTCGGCGTGTTTGCCCCACCTATCAGCTGAGTCGCCATATATATAATAAATTGGTCGATCTTTTTGGCTGCTAGAAAGGAACCATTAACCTTCGCGCCGCCTTCTACCAATAGCGAGGTAATCCTTTTTTTGCCTAAATATCGCAGGACGTCTTCAATGTGTACCTGCTGGTGCTCAATCGGGATAACGGTAACCTGCTCTTGCTTCTGAAAAAGCTTCAAGCGCTCCCCAGGAACATCTTTACTGGTGAAAATAATCGTTTTCGCTTGCTTATCGGTGACAACTTTGGCATCTAATGGCGTTTTTAGCATCGTATCCAAAACTACTCGGATCGGGTTTTTTCCACCATCACCAATTCGTGTGGTCAAACGTGGGTTATCTGCCAGTATTGTGTTCACCCCAACAAGAATGGCATCATGATAGTGTCGGTACCGGTGTCCATCCAAACGTGCTTCTTCCCCGGTAATCCATTTGCTCTCTCCGGTTACAGTCGCAGTTTTCCCGTCTAAACTCGTAGCCGCTTTCAATGTCACATACGGCATTCCAGTTGTTATGTAATGGAAAAACACCCGATTCACCTGCTCTGCTTCCGCTTGTAACATCCCGACTTCAACAGTTATTCCAGCACTACGGAGTTTCGCAATCCCTCTGCCAGAAACCTTTTTATTCGGATCTGCCACCGCAACAACCACCCGATGGATTCCTTTTGCAATAATGTAATCCGCACACGGTGATGTTTTTCCCGTATGACTGCACGGCTCAAGCGTGACAAAAATCGTCGCTCCATTTGCTTTTTCTCCAGCCATATCCAGTGCATAAACCTCCGCATGCGCCTCACCAGCTTTTAGATGGGCGCCAAAGCCAACAATCACGTCATCTTTCACCACCACCGCTCCTACCGGCGGATTTGGACTGGTCTGTCCCAATACTGCTGTGGCCAGTTTCAAGGCAAGTTCCATATAATCCTTATCATTCAAAATAGCTCTCCCTCCCTTTTTTATTCTTAAAATCAAAAAAGCCTCTGAAATCAGCTTCAGAGGCGTTAGGGTAGAAGTTTAAATAAACAAGCACATGCTTCTATTAAGGTATACTAAAAATTGGCAATACAGATTATTGGTATACAAATAATCCGATCGCACAGACGAAACCTTTTCACGATCATGCTTGCTATCTAACATTCCTTCTCCCATCCAGACTTTAACTGTCGGCTCTGGAGTTACACCAGATCCACCGCTTGGTTACGAAAACCGCACGGGTCACGGACTTAAAGCAAAACGCTGCTTCTTACCGTCGGTCGGGAATTGCACCCTGCCCCGAAGGATTGTAATATGAACTTGTATATTATTTATAACGTAAATGAAAACGGACTGCAAGTATTTTAGGATGATTTATGCTATTATGACTACTCAACTAGTTCTATCGTCCATTATATAACCTTACCAAAATTAATAGAGGAGCGTGCTTGGCGATGAATCTCGCAAAAGGAACATCCAATGGCATTACCGACGTACCAGGGGTTAAAGTTGGTCATGTCACCTTATATAAAAAAATCGATGACATTAACACCATTTGCACCGGTGTAACAGCTATTCTCCCGCATGGCGATAATCTTTTCACTAAGAAAACACGGGCAGCGAGCGCCGTCATTAATGGGTATGGTAAAACAGCCGGACTCATTCAAATGGATGAGCTCGGACTACTAGAATCGCCCATTATGCTCACCAACACATTTAGTGTCGGGGCTGTGCTGCAAGGGACATTGCAATATATGCTGGAAACAAACAAGGAAGTCGGCGACTCCACCAGTTCGATAAATATTGTGGTTGGAGAGTGTAATGATAGTTATTTAAATTCGATGCGGCTGCAAGCAGTCAAACCTGAGCATGCGATTCAAGCTATTAAAAACGCAACAACAGGTCCGGTGGAACAAGGCGCTGCCGGTGCTGGAAAAGGGATGGTTTGTTTTGGTTATAAAGGAGGAATTGGCACGGCATCAAGAATGATTTGTGCGGAAGGGACTGAGTATACAGTTGGCTGTCTGGTGTTAAGCAATTTCGGCAAGCGGGAAGATGCGCAGTTTGCCAACTGGAATAACAAACAACTCGACACACCCGATGGTTCAATTATGATGATCGTTGCCACCGATGCCCCACTTTACGACCGGCAATTGAAACGTTTGGCCAAGCGTTGTGCCGCTGGACTCGGACGAACCGGAAGCCAGATCGCCAATGGCAGCGGAGATATCGCGATTGCGTTTTCGACAGCCAATCCATACATGCATGAAAGCAATCATCAGACAGAGACGCTTGTCCATATCCGCGATGATCATCCAGTAATGAATCAACTCTTTCAGGCGGTTGTAGAGACTACTGAGGAAGCTGTAATGAACTCGCTTAAGTATGCAGAAACAACGGTAGGAAGAAAGGAACGAGTGATTGAGAAGGCGCCAATTTGATAAGAGTGAAAAGAGCAGCTTACAAGGAGGCTGGTGAAAAAGTGAAATAGATTTATTTAGAAAACCTATGCATCTCGCACGTTTCAAGTCTGCTCTCGCACGTTTTTAAGCCCGTTTTCTTCTAAACGATTATGAAAGGTACTTTTCAGTGATCTCGCTTACAAGCGGCTCTTTTCACGATCACTTATGAAGCGTCTCACCAGCATATTCAGACGCATGTTCGCGCAAATAATTGTTTGTTTTGACCATTGCCAACATAAATCCGCCAAAAATGATTGCCGAAAAGATATACCCGCTAACTTTCCGATAGATTAATACTTGATCATATCCATCCACACCAAATTTATAAATTAGCCATGCTTTCAGCGAGTTTTGGAAAACCCCTTGAATCACAAATAACAGCGTCACTAGTTGATACCATTGGAAGAGTCCTTTTTTCGTAAATAACGCCATGCTGTCTTTCCGGCGATACCCTTGTAAATATGCCCCATCCACCGCAAAGTAAAGTCCCAATGGCTTTCGAATCACCATTGATAATAAGTAAATAAATGCAAATCCATAACCTAAGTAGACTTGATTCCAAAGCATATTCTCCGCGTTTGCTGACATCAGATCGACAGTTGTCCCGATTACAAGCGAACTAATGATAAACAGACCCGCGATATTAAACTGCCGCTCTTTGATAAAACGATAAGCCGTATAAATGAACCCGGGGACGGTGGAAAGCAGCATTGCCCAGTAGTCACCAGTAAAATCACGGACGTACTTCCAAATCAGAAACGGGATGACCCCATAGCACAATAAATCAAGAATAATCAGTTTTTTATTCATACATGATCCACACCATTCGATTCCTGATATAGATATACACAGGCTTTGTTAATGAATGTCACTACTTTTTCATCAAACTGATAGAATCCAAGGCTCTCTTCATGATCACAATCCACCTGCCACACCTTATGAGCTAATTCCCGATCATTATCGAACATTTCATATGCTAGATCCATCCATCTTTTTGCTAGTTTCTGCGCCTCTGGAGATGCAGGGTCCGTGCCAAGCATGTTTCGAATGTCGTTTACGATATGGATCCATTTGTTGACCAGTTCGAAATCCTGTCCAATCTTGGGTAAACATTTGATTTTATCCAGTTCCTCTTGTGTAAAATAACGATTTTGTTTTGCGGCTATGTCTTGAGCGCTGACTTGGTTTGTGGAAACGTAATCAACATAATGCTCCCAATCCTCGGTCCCTTCCAGCTCCATTAATTGAATTAAAAAATGAATCTTCTCCTTCGCCTTATCCAGACGCTGTTGCTCTAATTCAATAATATGTAACTGCATAAACAGCAAATCCTTTGGTGATTTCACTTGTTTCTCCACCATTTCCCGGATCGTTTCAAGTGAAAATCCAAGCCCTTTTAACATGGTAATGATCTGCAGTTTTGCCGCAGCTTCTGAATTGTAATAACGCTTACCACCACCATCAACACGATTAGGCGGCAACAATCCAATTTGATCATAATACCTTAATGTGCGGACTGTTACATCACTCATTTTTGCTAATTGACCAATCGAATACACATCCTCCCACCTTCCTCACCTTTATTATACCAGTTGACGTAACGTAAGGCGCAAGTATTTTTTGCGATTCAAAAAAAAGAACCTACAAGGCTGTAGATTCTTTACCTTACTTTTTGCCAAAATGATTTCGGAACATCTGCTTCAAACCGCAACACTTTTCCTGTCATCGGATGGGTAAACGCGAGGACTTTCGCATGAAGTCCAAGCCGCCCGATCGCATTTACCGTCGATCCATATTTTTTATCGCCGACAACCGGATGGCCAAGGTCTTGCATATGAACACGAATTTGATTTTTTCGCCCGGTCTCTAACTGAACCTCCATTAAAGAAAAATCATTCCCTGCTTTGATCACGTTATAATGTGTCACCGCGAGCTGGCCATCTTTTTTATGTTGACTGGAGTACACCAAATGGGTACGGCTTTCTTTCAGCCATGAGGTGACTGTTCCCTTTGGCTGTTTCACTTTTCCCTCGACTAAAGCAACGTAAATCCGCTCCTTCACGTTATGCTTCCAATTCGTTTGCAGTTCCCGCTTCACTTTTTCACTTTTGGCAAACATCATGACGCCAGATGTGTCTTTATCCAATCGATGTACGACAAAAATACGATTTTGCGGATTTTCCTGACGAACATAATCCATTAGCTGGTAATGTGCCGTTCGTTGCTTTTCCTTTTCCGTAGCAATCGAAAGTAATCCGGCATCCTTGTTAATCACGATCATATCTTTATCTTCATAAAGGATCGACATACCGATAAAGACACTTTCCTTCACCGCCGCCTTATTTTTCAAAATCGTAACCGTCTGCCCGGAGCGTAATGGATAATTATGCTTCGTTTCCACATGGTCATCAACCGTAACTTGCCCCCGTGTCAGGATAGATTTAACCGAATTCCGGCTGCGGCTTGACATAGCACTTAATAAAAATGGCAATAGCTCAGATGGCTTTGTGACATGATATACGAGTGTCTTCTGCTCTTTTTTCGCTTGCTTTTGTTTATCCTTCATCTATTTCTCCTTAATCTTCATCTTTTACATCAATATCTTCCGGAATCGGTTCACTTAAATACTCTTCCATTAGCTTCTTATATTTCTCCATCTGTTCAAAGTAAGTAGAAAACTGATCTTTATTGATGAGGTAGTTTTGGCCATCATATACTGTACGAATCCGCCCCTGTAAGACAAATGCTCTGACTTTTTTCTCATCAAGCGACAAATATTCTGCAGTTTCTTTTATGGTGAGATACACAGGAATAACCCTTTCCAATTGAATTTATCATCTTCATTATAACCCTACTTGTATGGTTACAACCAGTGCGAAAAACCAATAATGACATTCCTATAACCATATGATAAAATTGCACGGAATAACGTTTTTAATTTACAGAATCTTATTAGCAACTGGGAAGGTGAATGAATTTGATTTATACCACCTCGTTAGAAAAGATTCACCCTGATATGCTTACTGGATTTTTTGTCGATTGGCCTAATCCGCCAAATACTGCTACACATTTTCAATTATTAAAAAATAGTGATCATGTGGTTCTGGCAATCGATGAACAACAGAATCAGGTTGTTGGTTTCATTACTGGGATAAGCGATCATGTCCTGTCAGCCTATATCCCACTACTGGAAGTCCTCCCCGCCTATCAAGGCCGCGGAATTGGTAACGAAATGGTTGCACGTATCCTAGACGAACTGAAAGATATCTATATGATTGACCTGATGTGCGATGAAAACTTGCAGCCTTTTTATGAAAAAAATAACATGATCAAATCAACTGGTATGATACTACGCAATTACCAACATCAATCGGGCAAGAAATAGCATATATCCAGTGAGGAGGATTATTTATCAATCTAAATAATGAAAAAGTACTTTCTTTACAAGATTTAACCATGAACTACTCCGGAAAACAGGTGCTCAATGGGATTCATTTAGATGTTTACCAGGGACAAATTATCGGCTATATCGGTCCAAACGGTGCGGGAAAAAGCACCACATTAAAAATCATGCTTGGTTTGGTTGATGGATATGACGGTGTGGTGGAGCTCTTTGGGCAAAACATTGCCGCCGGTGATCATACATACAAACGGCGAATTGGTTATGTGGCGGAAAACGCAGAAATTTATGATAACCTAACCGCTGCCGAATATTTAACCTTTATTGGTGAACTATACGGATTGGATCGCGACCATGTTGAAAACAAGGCGTTACAATTGATGCAAGCATTCGACATGCAGGACGTATTTGATGCACGAATTTCCTCTTTCTCCAAAGGGATGCGTCAAAAGGTACTGATCATTTCCAGTTTACTGCATGATCCAGACCTTATTTTTCTTGATGAACCGCTTAGCGGGTTGGATGCCAATAGCGTCATGATCATTAAGGATATTTTAGAACAATTAGCAGCGAGAGGGAAAACAATCTTTTACTCATCGCATATCATGGACGTTGTCGAAAAGATCAGCAATCGTATTGTACTCCTTATTGATGGAAAAATTGCTGCTGATGGTACATTTGATGAATTGAAACTAAAAAGCAAGGTTGGATCATTAGAGGGGATTTTTAATCAACTGACAGGGTTTGATGAGCACCAGCAAACTGCGGAACATTTTGTGGATATTGTCACAAACGGTGATCACCATGCATGAATTCCGTTCCTTAAAGTTTCTAGATCTCTTCCAAGCCCTGTTTCGAGCGTTTAATATTGACTACTATGCCATGCGTAAAATCCTGCAAGTTAAGTTGACCATGGACGAGCGGCGTGTGCCAACCATTTTTGCCAACCAATCCGCAAAAAAGTCAACAGGTAATCAATTTATCAAGTCACTTGGCATTTACGCGCTTTATGGTTTGATCCTCATTCTATTCTTATTTCTTGGGGATAATTTAATGCTGCAAACCAGTATTATGTTCGGCGTCGCGATGTTTATTTTAATGACATCAATGATTTCCGATTTCTCATCTGTACTGCTCGATGTTCGCGACAAAACCATTTTGCAGACGAAACCAGTAAACACACGGACAGTCAATGCGGCCAAACTTATTCATGTCACGATCTATATGGCCATGCTGACCGGCGCGTTCATTGCAATCCCTGCCATTGTGATGTTGTTTGTAAAGGGTATTTCCTTTTTCATTCTTTTTTTAGTTGAGATCATTTTGCTCGTTTTATTTATCATGACGCTAACTGCATTAATCTATATTTTTATATTACGATTTTTCAACGGAGAACGACTGCGAGATATTATCAATTACGTACAAATTATCTTGTCTGTGGGTGTGGTGGTTGGGTATCAAATCGTTATCCGCGCCTTCGACTTTGTGGACTTTGATTTTGGCTATGTCTTTAGCTGGTGGCATATTGTTATTCCACCAATCTGGTTTGGGGCGCCATTTGCACTGTTCCTGCAACATGACCATTCAACTGTGATCATTGGGTTCTCCTTGGCAGCATTAATCATTCCAATTATCTCCATTTTAACCTATTATCGACTCATGCCAGCGTTTGAGCGCAACCTGCAAAAATTAATGGAGGATACGGCTAAAACAAAAAGGAAACGGGCAACCTTCACGAATCTCTGGGAACGATTGCTTTGTTTTAGCAAGGAGGAAAAGCTGTTCTTTCGGTTTTCACAAATCATGATGAAGCGTGAAAGGGAATTTAAATTAAAAGTATATCCATCACTAGGAATGGCGTTTATTTTCCCGTTTATCTTCATCTTCAATGGATTGAATGCGGAGTCATTTTCGGAGGTTAGCAATAGTAAACTGTACTTTAATATTTACTTTGCCAATATCATGATCAGTGCTGTTGTTCATATGTTGAAATTCTCCGGGAAATATAAAGGTGCATGGATATTTGGTATTACACCGATTCAACAAAAAGAACGTTTTTATAGTGCTGCACTTAAAGCGTTGCTAGTTAAATTGTATTTACCTGTCTATCTTGTGCTCAGTATTGCGTTTGTTGCGATTTTTTCAGTCCGGATTGTGCCAGACCTGATCATCGTCTTGGTCACAACCATCTTACACACTTTAATTGCCTATAAGATAATCAACAATGAAGACTATCCATTTTCAGAAGCCTTTGAGTCGATGCAACAGGGCACGAACACCGCCCTGCACTTTCTGCTCATGTTTTTTGTCGCTATATTTGCTGGGATCCATTATCTTGCAACGACCGTTCATATGGGCAAGTATATCTATCTTGCCATTTTAATTATTATCACGGCGATCGCCTGGAAGCGAACATTCTCAAAAAAGATAGACATAGTGAATTGAAACAGAGGAACGGCCCGAGACCTCTGAAAAGCGTGAAATTGTCTTGTTCAGAAGACTTCCACTACTCTTCATATCGGGCTCGTTCTCGCACGTTTTGAGTAAGATCCGGCACGTTTCGAGCTTGTTCTCGCACGTCAGGCCTGGCTGCTGCACGTTTCGGACATGTTCCTGCACGTTTCAACCATGTTATCGCACGTTTTGGCCATGTTCCCGCACGTTTCCAGCGTGTTCCTGAATGCTTCCAGCAAGTTCTCGCATGGTTCCTACCTGATCATTAGAAAAGGCTTTTTAGTGGTCTCAAACGTTCCCTTTGTTCCAATGGTTGTTCCACCGCGCATTATTATGTATCGTCACTAGCCAACACATCATGATATTCCGGTGTTTTGTGAAGCTTGCTTTTCGCATATGAACACTCGGGGATCAGTTTCTTTCCTTCCTCCCTGGCGTGGGTTACCATTTTATCTACCAATTGCCCGGCGACTCCTTCACCACGAAGTTCATCTGACACATAAGTGTGATCGATAATCAGGCTAGTATCATCAGCCTGTTTAAATGTAATTTCCGCCAATGGATCTGTCTCATTTTCACCTACAAAAAACTTGTTTTCTCCTTGTTTGATTGTAACCATCTTTATTACTCCTTTTCCAACATTGTTAAACCGTTTACATTTAGCTTAAACAACAATTCGTATCACATTCATTTCATTAAAATGTATCTTCATACATACTTTCCTTCATTTTCACCAATCTAAACACGAAAGGAGTGATAGCAATGCCTAGAGAAACGGCAAATACTGGCTCCAACCCCTCTCCCCATTTTGATGGCAGGCGAGAATCCATCATCAACGACGCTTCAGGAATACAAATGGGCGTACGAGGAGATTTCAAGAACACAAAAAATCCACACTACCTAAAAAGATTAAATAACACGGATAATGATAATGCGGGTCAATAGTCTTGGATGATACTTTTTAGGGGAAAACATAAGATTTCCCCTAATTATTTTTTATCCCGCTCACTTTATGCAGTAAATAAAGGTAAGGTCACTACAATCATCAATAAGAAGAGTATGGTCAGATAACTTAACGAATAAATGAAATTCTTATGGGCCCATTGCCAATCATCTTTTGCCGAAAAGCCCCGAATTCCCAAAATAAGCCAACCAACATTTAAAATGGTGGCAATAACCATAAAGGTTGTCCCAAGGGATGCCAATAAAAATGGCAAGGGTAACAGGCAAGCAATATAAACAACCATCTGTCGTTTGGTAAACAAAAATCCGTAAACAACTGGCAGCATGGCGACTTTTGCTGCTTTATACTCATCATATTTTTTAATGGCAATCGAAAATGTATGCGGAATTTGCCAAATAAATATTACAAAGAATAACACAATCGGTACAACATGATATGCAGGTTCAATCGCTGCCCAGCCGATTAACGGGGTAACCGCACCCGATATACTCCCAATAATGGTATTCAGCGTGTATTTTCGTTTGGACCACATGGTATACAAAATTACATAGGTAAACCAGCCAATAAACGCATAAATGGCTGCTTCAAGCGTGGTAAACAACAAAATAATCAATCCGATAACGGACAGCGCAATCCCAAGTGCAAGTACCGTCTTTAGTGAAATGCGTCCCGTCACGGTTGGCCGCTTCTGCGTTCTAGCCATCACGGTATCAATATCAACATCATACCAATTATTCAGGAGCAGCGCACCGGCCATGACACAAGTACTTCCAATGATCGTTAGTATAAATACACCCCAATAATTGGCAAATGATGCATTCGTAAAATATAGTGCCAGCCAGAATCCAGTAAACACTGGCAGGACATTGGAAATTAAAACAATTGCCTTAAACAGTTCTTTAAAGTCTGTAATGATCGAATTTGAATTCGTAACCCTTATGTTCGTTTCCATCTTCTTTGACGAAGGGGTACCCGATTTGGTCATTCCGTCTCCTCCTTGAACAGAGAAATTCACCCCTGAAAAATATAGTCACATCTTCATTGTAATACTTTTACCCAATTAAATTAAGTAGAAAGAACTGGGACTGAAGTTGACAAGGGCCATTGTCTCACTACAAAGTTGATAGCCAAACCCTTCTCAATAAAGGTACCATTGAATTCATCTGCTAAGTATGGGTGAACAGATCGAAACAGTCGATGTTTATCCGGACTTGGTTGGTGTTTAGATTATCCGATTGATACAATACTACGCAGAATCCCTCATCATTTTGGACCGTATCCTTAAGGTCTCTCCCGTTTGCGACTGCTTTCTCCCGACTTACCACTGCTTTCTTCCGTTCCACACTTGCTTCTCTAACCAACGCTTTAGCGTGACACCCATTTCCTGTGTCTTTGGACTTCCTATGCAGCATATGGTATGTAGGGGAGGTGAAATTTTGAAAAAAGTATTACTAGGAATTGTTCCGTTTATTTTCATGTTTTTATTAACCGGATGTTTTGGTGATTCCGTTCAGGATGACATACTTAATTACACAAATAAGCAAATGGCCAAGGCGTATGATCTGGAAAATACTGCTTTATCTGCATATGACGATGTTTCCGGGGCCAATTATACGGACGATCAGACGATGTATACTGCAATGGTTAACGATGTTATCCCTAACTACAACGAGTTTACAAAAGAGCTAAACAATATCAAAGTGGAAACGGATGAGCTAAGAGAAATCCATGAACTGATTATCCGGGGCGCTGACACGCAATACAACGCATTTGTAAAAATTGTGCGTGCGCTGGAAGAACAGGATTCTGGTATGATTGAAGAAGCAAATGGAATGTTGGATGATGCCAAAAAAGACTTGCGTGACTATCAGACTCAACTTGACAAACTAGCAAAAGAACATGATGTCGAATGGGAGGAAAAATAAGCATCATGATTGATCTTATTTATTTCATCTACTTCACTTCATTCACCGGATACCCTACTTTAAAGGGCCGGGAAAAGCACCATTCCTTTTCCCGCCTTTCCCACTCCCTTTTAAAACAAAATAATCTTCTTTGCTCATTGACTTCCTCGCGTGCTTGATCAGCTTTATTTGCAAAAAAATCCCATTTTAAAAGCGGGAATCTAAAACGTCTTCATAGCCACTTTTCCATTAAATACACGTGTTTATTCGTAGCATCCAAAGCAACTTTGCGTCCAATTGGCATCGGATGCATTGGATGTGTGTGACAGGTATCGAACGCGGCAAGCACGGGGATTGATGCACCATCCAAAATTTCCAAGAGTACCTCATACGGTTTACGAGCCGTACCTAAATCATCAAATTGTTCATGCTTGCCTAAAATAATCCCGCCTATCTTATCAAAGATGCCATTCACCTTAAGCATGGCAAAGTTTTTCTCAATGGTTGCGATTGTTTTTGAGCAATCTTCTATCAGCAATATATCGCCTTCTTGTATGTCTGGCATATATGGACTGCCCAATATACCATACATTGCGTTCAGATTCCCACCTATCAATTTACCCTCTGCAAAACCACTTGATGCACATATCCATTCATTTTGATATAATGCCTTTTCCGTTATTTTTGTTTCCCAATTGACTTTCTCATCTGACCAGAATGAAGGCATGGGAACATCATACGGTAATTGCTGTGGCATCATGAAGAAACGCTCGAAATAATCATAGGTATCAAGCACCAGCGGTTCAAATTCTCCAAACGATGAAATCAAAGCAGGCCCATAAAACGTTGGAACGCCAGTCATCGCGTATAACCCCAAAAGAATGGCAGTCACATCGGAATAACCAACAACTATTTTGGGATTTGCTTTCAATGCTTCATAGTCTATATAAGGCAACATACTATTCGAATTCGTACCACCAATAGTTGACATGATTACTTTAATATCGGGATTGCAAATCAATTCGTTTAATTCTGCCGCCCTTGCTTTTGCAGTTCCCGAGCGATATGTATCATTTTCACCTGTTAAATTTCCTTCGATAACGGTAAGTCCTTTGCTTTTCAAGAACTGTTTACCCCTTTCAAATCTCAGTGGTGCGCGGACAGTTCCAGGTGAAGAAGGGGAAAAAATCCCAATTTGATCCCCGGCCTGTAAATAATGAAACATAGTAGGTTCTCCTTTCTTTTCTCTTACTGATTATTTTATCAAAAAATTTTAATGGATTAGAGTCTGTCTTCTTATAACTCCTCTCTTATGTATCCTTCCTTTTTCAAAGATGGGTGCAAATAGAACAATGATGCAATTGTAGCCAACAAACCACCGATGAAAATAGTGGTGGAAGAACCTATGTACATTGCCAGCACACCAGCTAGAAGGGAAAACAGTGGCAACAGTATCCAAGACATGAAGCGGCTTGTTGCCTGAACACGCCCCAACAAATGGTCTGGCGTTAATGTTTGCCTAATGGTGACAATACATGGATTCATTATGGAGGCCATGAAATCTCCCAGTGTATTAAACAGAACAAGCCAAATAAAAGACTGCGCCTGGCTAAATAGAATGATGGATAAGCCACCTAATACTGAAGAAACAAATAACAGTTGTTTATGTGAAAACTTCTTTAGCCATAGATTTGTTGATATGGCTCCGAGGATAGCACCAACCCCTCCCAATGATACAAGCCAACCAATTTGTATAGCTGATAGATAAGCATCTTCTTTTAGGTAAAAAACCAGCATCGTTAAAAAAAGCGTCGTCCCGGACATAGACGTCAAAATGGCCAGATTCGTAAATAGGATTGGTTTTGTCTTCCATACAAAGACGAATCCCTCCCTTAAATCGTTGAAAAAAGATGTGTGTGTCTTTCTTCCTGTTATCGTTTTCCCAATGGGAATACTTGCTATAGCAAGAAACGAAACCAAAAAACTAAGACTATTCACCAATAAAGCATACCCTGGGTTATATAAGCTAATAATGAATCCTCCAAGACCGGGTCCAACTAAGACTGCCGTTTTCGAAAAACCTGCCTGAATAGCATTAACCGCCTGCAAATCATGTTTTGAAACCAAGGAAGGAATCGAAGCAAACTGCACTGTATTATAAATTTGACTGAGGACTCCTATAATTATCGCTCCAGCATAGATAAATTCCATTTCCAACTGCTCCGTTAGAAACAACAAACCTAACAAACCTATAATCAAACATCGACCTAAATCACTACCCATTAACAGTCTTTTTCTGTTAAAACGATCCGCCAATACCCCAATTATCGGCTGCATTAAAATAGGTAATCGTTCTAACGCAGAAACCATCCCCATGCTTAAAGGCGAGCCAGTTATATCCAATACAAGTAGAGGAAGGGCAATCAGATAGATTTGATCCCCAAAAAAAGAAATCAAATTGCCTCCCATGAAACGATGGACAGGGAAGTTTCGCCATAATGTCGGAAAGTTACTTCGCTTATTTTGTGTCATTGGCAGTCCGGTCACCTTTGGGCCTCCTATCCTTCATTCAAATAGTGATCTAATTCTTTCGATAGTGATTGAAGCGCATTTTTCCTTAAACTATATGTGGCATGCTGCACATCAACTAACTTGGCTGACCGAAGTATCTTCAGGTGGTGATGAATGGTTGTTTTCCCTGCCCCGAGTGTATTTGTAATTTCTTGCAGTGTTTGATCTTTGCGATATAAAAGTTTCACCATCCGCAAACGCAATTCATCACCAAGCGCTTTGTGTTTATGGACAAGAAAGTAATTTGGTGTAAGCGTATCTTCAGGATGGATACTCTCGTTGGAAACCGGATAATAAAACACTTTTGTCCCTTCTATATCCGCTTCAATATTCCAGGGGCGATAAATATACTGTGGAATTAAGAGCACATTGGAAACACTTGGCTCCGGTAAATAAGCGATCCCACCTGTCGCCCATTCTACAAATTCTTCGGGATCCATTTTCGCCATCATGGTACGTTTCATCGCACAATCTTGTTTTAAATACCTCTCAACACGACTTGCTTCTGGCTCAATAAACTCCCGATACCATCCACTCATGACAGTAATGAGGTGCTGTTTTAACGCTTTTGCATCAATTTGACAAATAAATTCAATGTAATCCGGAAAAAACGGGTTATGTTTGGTCACCTTTTTTAATTCTTGTACAGCTAGTTTATCCCCAGTAGAAGCTTGATATCGCGTTGATTGATGATTAAAACCAACAAAAGGAATACACTGATAGCGCAAGTTTTGTTCGGGAAGACTGTTCACATATGTGATAAACGATGATAAATCCGTAAAATCTTGCTGGTGCAATAGTAAAAGCAATGATTTCCACGTATTGTTTTTCTCCACATCATCTAAGGCTTCCGTTAATTCCGTTGACATTCTTTTTTGAGTTGTTTTCCAGAAATCCATGGACTGTTCCAACGTTTCAATTAACCGTGAATTGGTAATAGCTGCAATCCCTAAGGCACATTCCCATAATAATGAATACTTGACCTGAACATTGTACGTCTCTCTTCCTCTGCCTGTCGTTTTCAAAATCTCCATCATTATCACCCTCCTGTATAGTTATCCTTATAATAAATTAATTGAATTAATAATTCAACAAAAATTGAATAATAAAGCAAAAAAAGATAAATGGCACAATCCCATTTATCTAAAGCACACCTATTTTTAGCCATGTTCACGCTGCTCTATTAATTTCTTTTTGTTTATCTGTCTAAAAATTACTTTTACTAACGGTGGCACCGCGAAATAAATAAAAAATGTCCGAAACAATTGATATCCGGATACCATTGACAGATCGGCATGAATCTCATGCGCGATAATCCCCATTTGATCCATACCACCAGGTGCCAAACTTAGCAAGCTCGTTGCATGAGTAACAGGTTGAATTTTTGTCAAAACCATCCCCAATACAATAGAGCCAATCAAGAGCATCAAGCCACTCCCAACGGCCAGTCCAATTGTTCGTACTTTCTGTTGTATTTGGTTGACTTGAAGCATCAATCCTACATGCGTGCCAATCATCAATTGTGACAGGCTAATAACGACAGGCGGTAAATTCGGCCCTTCCATGCCAAATGCCTGGAGAACCGCTGTACCAACTGCTGGTCCTAACAATACCGCAGTCGGAAAACGTATTTTGCTTCCAAGAAAAGCCAAAGCGATGCCTACTACTGCAAAAAGAAGGATATCTGGAAACAATCCACTCCAGCTTGCGGTTGCTTGATCAGCAACATCCGCTGCCATATCCGCTGCACCGCCATTACGGAATAACGGAAGGGTAACCAACAGCGGTATAAAAATAATAATCATCATGAGACGAATCACTTGGGTTACTGTAACAACTGCTAAGTTAATGCCTTTCGTTTCCTCCGCGAGCAAAATCACTTGGGTAAGCCCGCCAGGAATACTCCCTAACAATGATGTACTGTAATCACTACTGGAAAATTTGGAAACCACAAAGGCAATACCTGAACAAAAAAGTATTAACAATACCGTCATGACCAGCATGGATGGTAACTGGAGAGCCATTGCATGTAAAGCAACGGGTGTCATCGATAAGCCAATCGTATACCCAACAATCATCATACCTGAATCGCGGATCCCATTTGGCCAAACATAGTGACGCTTCCATATATTCGTTCCAAGCAACACTGCCACCATCGGCCCAAGCAGCCATGGGACAGGAATATGAAGAAGAGTAAACAAAGCCCCACCAATAAAAGCAGTAAATAATGTTGCTATAAATCGTTTTGATTTACTGAGATTACGATCTTCCATATGCGTAACCTCCCTTTGGCAAAAAAATGATGCAGGCTATAAGCCCACATATCAAAAATAATTCGTATAAAATCCAACTACTCCATTCTACCGCCAGAAATCACACATCACAAGAAATTTGACCGCGACATGAGGATAGATCAAGACCACTAAAAAAATGAAACTAGTTCGCTTTGAAATATTCCTGCCTCTCGACCGTTTCAGGTGTTTTCTTGCACGTTTCGAGCCCTCTATTGCACGTTTGAGACTTGCTATCGCACGTTTCGAGCCTGCTATTGCACGTTTCGAGCGTATTCCTGCACGTTTTCTACCAAGTGAAGATGAATATGCTTTTTCCAGTGGTCGCGGACAGGACCATCATCTCATGGAGAGCATGTTGTACCTGCTGAATAAGGGACGAGTGCAAAGAGGATTGATCGAGTGTGAAAAGCGATTGAGCATAAGGGATACGATCGATTTCTATTCCAAACTCGACCAGTTCTCACGCTTTCTCGATCGCTTGTCACCCCTACTTGATCGATACTCACCCATATAATTCACTTATAAACGTTAAACAGCACCATCATTCAATCTACTGTCTATTTTTTGCAGCTGACTTTTCAACTCCACTATCTCCGCCTCCAAATGGTCCAACCGGTCAGCATCATATTGGTTCGCATGATCCGAATAGGACGCATCACCAAGATCATCTGTCCATTTATCTCCTGTTTCCTGCTCTGCTGGCAATATTTCCGTTACCAGCCCCCACTCAAATCGACCGCGCAATGGATCGAACATGCCTGACATTTCACTAGGAAGTCGGTCACCGGTAATAACAATTTGTTTAGATTCCAAATGCAGTTCGTTAAAAATATGAAAAAACTCCTGTTGTGCTTGTTCTTTTCCCATAAAAAATTGGATATCATCAATGAGCAAGACATCTGCTTGACCTATCTGTTTACGGAAGTCTTGTCCATTGTTTTCCAGCACATTATTGATCCATTCATCCGAAAATTTCTCTGCCGTTAGATAGATCACTACTTTCTCCTGATCCTGTTTCAACACTTCATTGCCGATTGCCTGGATTAAATGCGTTTTTCCAACACCTGTTTTTCCATATAAAAATAAGGGATTATATGCTTCACCAATTGATTCTGTAACCGCTTGTGCAACTGAATATGCAAAACGGTTTCCTGCCCCAACGATAAAACTTTCAAACGTATATTGTTGATTAAGTGTTGGTTTACCAGCGATTATTTTCTTCAGAATCTGAAATAACTGATTCTTCTCCGCCCGGGATAAACGATTAATCTGTGTTACGATATAGTCAAGTTTCAAATCTGTTTGAGGGTGGGTCTCTTTCTTCTCCTCCGTTATAAAAACCACTTCAGGCGATTCCTTAGTCACTTCACGAATGGCGTCCTTAAATAGGGATAAATACTTTGACTCCAACCAGTCTCTGCTAAACTCATTGGAAGCAATAATATTCCAAGTTGTGCCTTCTTGCTCCGCTTTTACGGGCTTAATCCAGGTTTGAAAAGACGGGATACTTACTTGGCTCTTGATCAGGGTTAGTATTTCTTGCCATGTGTCGTTTGACATGTTCATCACTTCTCCTTTAGGTGATTTTGGATTGGAAATGGCGACTCTCTCCTCCATAAAAAATAGTCACCTTGTAAATTCCCTCTCTAGTTTACCTTAAAAATGGCCAATTCATATAAGAAATTAAAAACCCTTCCCTAAATTCCCTTACCCTATATAATAGATTTAAAGAAGAAGGAGGTGATAGATATGGAAGAAACAGGATTTAAAGAAATTTTAAAAGCCTTGGAACTACATTCGGCACATGTTGATGAGAAAATGGATCAGATGAGAACAGATATGAATAAACGATTCGAGCAAGTGGACAAGCGGTTTGAGCAAGTCGACAAACGGTTTAAACAAATCGATGAACGGTTCGAACAAATCGATCAGCGCTTTGAACAAATCGATAGACGCTTTGAACAAGTCGATAAGCGCTTTGAACAAGTTGATAAACGATTCGAGCAAGTCGATCAACGCTTTGAACAAGTTGATAAACGATTTGACAACCTGGGAAAGAAAGTAGATGGTATAAGAGTAGATTTAACTGAGAACCAGGAAACGACCAATTTCTTATCATCCAAAGTTGTACAACACGAGAAAAAACTTCAAGATCTAATCCTGCAGCGATAAAAAACCCTCATACTGCAGAATTCCCATGAACTAAGAAAAGCCTCCACTTTCCTCGTTTTTGAAAAATTAATGTGAGGAATTGGAGGCTTTAAATTTAGTTTTCACGCATTTTGGAATCAGTTGTCATCCAATACTTTTACCCTAAATCATGCCCAGTAACCAAGATATAGACGACAAGAAATACATTCAGTACAATGATCATCGCCGTGCAGATCCAGGCGAGAGCTTTTACGATGTTGCTGTTGGCGAATTGGCCCATTTTCTTTTTACTGCTGGTAAAGAGAACGAGCGGCACAACGGCAAATGGAAGCTGCAGGCTTAGCACGACTTGACTCCATAACAGCAGGTCCGCTGTTCCCCGGGATCCAGCAATCCAAGTGACGACAAATGCCGGAACAACCGCAATCAATCTGGTGATGATTCGGCGAACCCACGGCGAGATTCGCATGTGGATAAAACCTTCCATAACGATTTGTCCGGATAATGTCCCAGTGATAGTGGAATTTTGCCCGGAAGCGAGTAAGGCGATAGCGAATAACGTACTAGCAATCCCAACCCCAACTGTTGGACTTAACAGTTTATATGCTTCCTCAATTTCCGAAACCTGCATCCCTATTCCATGAAATGCAGCTGCACCAAGAATTAAGATGGCGGAATTAATCAAAAAGGCTGCCGTGAGTGAAAAAGTAGAATCCATCACGGAAAATTTGATGGCCTCCTTTTTCCCTTTTTCGGTTCGCTTATATGCCCGCGTCTGCACAATCGACGAATGCAAGTAAAGATTGTGCGGCATAACCGTTGCACCTAAGATCCCAAGTGAGATAAACAGCATCTCTGGGTTAACAACAATTTCCGGACTTGGGATGTAACCTTTAAGCAATGCCGCTACTTCCGGTTTTGAAGCAATCACTTCAAATACAAAGACGAAAAAGATCGTTGCCATTAACACAATGACAATCGCTTCAATAATGCGAAATCCTTTGCGTTGTAGTAATAAAAGCAATAATACATCCAATGTTGTAATCAAAATTCCCCATAACAGCGGAATACCGAATAACAAATTCAATGCAATCGCCGAACCTATCACTTCCGCTAAATCAGTCGCGATAATGGCAAGTTCAGTTAACAGCCATAGAATGGTAGCTGTTTTCTTACCGGTTGCATCTCTTGTTGCCTGTGCCAAATCGCGTCCAGTTACGATGCCCAGCTTTGCTGCCAATGTCTGCAAAAGCATTGCCATTAAATTAGAAATTAAAATGATCGATAACAAGGTATATCCGAATCGGGAACCTCCAGCAATCGAGGTTGCCCAATTCCCCGGATCAACATACCCAACGGCCACCAATGATCCAGGACCAGCAAAGGCAAAAAATTTCCGCCAAAAACCAGCATTTTCCGGTATTCGAACCGAATTATTCACTTCTTCCAAACTAATATTGGAGCTGCGTTTGAGCCATCCGTGTTCTTCAGACGGATGATTTGTTTGTTTATTCATGTTAGTCACCTTTTAAAAATGTGCTGTAAGTTAAGTTAGTTTACCTAAGGAAACATAGTAGTAAAAAAATAAGATCCATTCAAGAACCCCTAGTTTTCCGTATACGCATAATTTTATGAAAAATAAATCGCTAATCCTATTTCCAATCACCTACAGCCACATAACTATTTTGTTATTTTTTTATAATATACCCATAAGCTGTTATTTTCAAGCAAGGAATACTAAAAATTATATTTTTGAAAACCGAATTTGTGACTGTCCTTAAATTGATCTCTTCATCTGATAAGTCATAAGAATTTTTTCCAAAATACTGTTTTATATGGTTATCCCACAAAATTACAGAAATATTTAATACGTACAGGTCGCTCCAACCCTTGTCTATGTTTGTCAATTTTTGTCATAGGTATTTACATTGGTTCTTTTGCCCTATATACTAAATAATGATTCTGGATTTTTTGATTAAAATAGAACATGGAGGCAATTAAAATTGAATACGCAAAAGAACCTGCAGCAAGCTATCAACAAAAAGAGACAGGAAATGATTGGTTTAGCATTTAATAAGGGATTTACAAGCAAGGATACTGTAAAATGCAGTCAAGAGCTAGACCAATTATTGAATTTGTATAGTAATGTCAAGTTACATAAAATAGCATAAAGTAAAATTTCTTCAATGGGGGTTCCGATGAACTTAGACGTTCTAGTGCAAGCCCCCCACAGATAACAATATGCACTGTATTTCTTCCATTTTCCCTGTTTCTGATGACTCTGGAAAAGTTTTTATTTACAACCTTCCCCCTTAACTTGCTTTAATGTTGCAACTATAAGGAAGCTAACAATCACTAATAAGAGCCATGAACTTACCTTCCCCAGATGAACAAGACTCCATTCATCGGTTTGATATGGATATTTCCAAGCACCAAAAAACGTGGTAATATTTTCGGCTACCCATATAAAAAATCCAATGAGCACAAACGAAAGTGCAAGTGGCATCCGGTAACGCATTCCATTAACCTCATATATAACCCAAGATTTCCAAAAGACCACGAGTACGAGCCCAGATAGCCAAAAACGGACGTCAATCCAATAATGGTGCGTGAAAAAATTCAAATATATCGCAGCAGCTAAAGGGACAACTGCCAAAAGCGGCGGCCACTTCACCAATTGAATGTCCAACCTTCTCCACGCCTGGCAAAGATAACTTGCTACACTTGCGTACATAAATCCACTATACAAAGGAACGCCAAAAATTTTGGAATAGCCTGCTTCCGGGTAAGACCAGGAGCCCATATGTACCTTGAACAGTTCAAGTGCAAGCCCAATAAGGTGAAATAAGGTGATAACCTTTAGTTCATCTTGTGATTCAAGCCCAGAACGCACCATCCAAATCTGCATGAGAAGACAGATGATGAGCAGCCAGTCATATCGTGGCAGAAGGGGGAAAGGCGTGATTTGTGTAATAGCCAAGGAGGCAAAAATAACAACAGGAAACAAACAGGATAGAGCCTGTTCCCAACCAAAATGAACGAGTTGTTCCAAGGCTCGCATGATTTGTGTCTTTGCCGTTTTTTTCTGAGAGTCATTTTGAATGGTTAAATTCATGAGTAACTTCCCTTCTAAATTTAATGCAAGGAAATAATGAAAAAGAAATGTGATCTATTCACCATTTCTTTCCTTTACATGTCTTCATCTCCTCGGTATTCCAAAAGATCCCCGGGCTGACATTCTAACGCCTTGCAAATCGCTTCTAACGTTGATAATCGAATGGCTTTTGCTTTTCCATTTTTCAAGATAGAAAGGTTAGCCATTGTGATTCCTACCCTCTCTGAAAGTTCTGTTACGCTCATTTTTCTTTTAGCCAGCATCACATCGATATTGATTATAATCGCCATTGTTTTCACCTCAGACCGTTAAATCATTTTCTGATTTTATGTGGATAGCTTCCTGTAAAAGTCTTTGGAGAACCGCTGCAAAGACTGCGATGACCATTGAGGCAAAAGGAACAACTAACCCGACAAAGACAACACCAGGGGCATCGTCTTGATCCGCAAATAAATAAAAAAGCGGCAAAATTAGTACATGAAAACTACTGATTGCGATAGCACAGTATTTGATTTTCTTTAAAGCCATTACAGAAACCTCGGAAAATGCCCTATTTTTATCAATAAAACGCAATAAGTTGAAAGCCTGATACAGCGCAAAGTAAAAAGGAACCGTCGATACATAAAAAACAAAGAAAACAACATATTTTATACTGGCAAACTCCGGTAACAACTTTGCTGCCATATCCCCTATCTCAGGAACTAAAAATATGCATAAAACAAGAATTGGAATTCCAATAAAAATAACAGCTATTTTTAAAAACAATGTTGTTGCTTTTTTCACAAAAACCACCTCATCTATTCACTATATTTTTGATTTTACCATCTAATTTATCGTTTTACAATAAATAATTATCATATTGTATTTTTTTATTATTGTATTTCAATTCATCTCACTCTAAACGAAATAGAGAATGTAAAAGTTATTTTTCACTATGATCTTGGAATCCGAACTGACTAATTTACAATTAGACAGCCAAAGAACGCCTTTATAATTAAAAAAATATAATTTTTTGAATCTTTATTATAAATTATGTTATTATTTATGTATTCGAATTTAAGGAGTTGTGAATATGTTAGCGTCGATTGCAGTAGATGTTTTGTTTGATCAAAAACAAACGATCAAGGGGATGTAACTCCTGCTGCATTCCCTTAAAAAAGGGAGAATACAATGGATAAATTTTTTAATGATTTTCTTAAGGGCAAAAATGTTACATTAAAGCAAATGTCTTCAGCAGATTTGGAAAGATTTGCGGAAATTGAAAATGAAAAAGGCTCATTGCTATTTGCAAATGATGATATTCCGTTTCCTAATACACTCGCGGACCACACTTCATTTTTCGAGGGTATTAGTGGAAAAAAGAAAGAATTCATATTTGGTATTTATGACAATAATTCAAAGCAATTAATTGGTTCATGTGGTGTCTTTGCAATAAATTGGCAAAACAGCACCTGTTCCGTAGGTATCTCACTAGGAGAACAGTGGCAGGGAAAAGGATTAGGGACGGACGCCATGCAAACCCTAATTTCATTCATTTTTAATTATATCAATATTAATAAAATAAAATTGCAAGTGTTTAGCTTCAATAAAGCCGCCATACGTTCTTATGAGAAATGTGGGTTTACAAAAGAAGGGATATTGCGAAATGAAATTTTCCGATTCGGTGCATACCATGATACGTATTTATTCGGGATTTTAAGAGAGGAATGGTCTTTTATACCTTCCTAATATAGTCAAAGCACCTGTTAACGATTGAGTTAGCAGGTGCCTTTCTTTACGCTTTTGGATTTTGTCTAATAAGTCATCTCCTTAATACCTTTATACTAATGAATATCTTTCTTTTTAAAACTGCCGCCCTTCACTTCTGCCACATCATATACAGCAACAAAGGCATGTTTGTCAATTTCATAAATGATCTCTTTCATTTTGCTGTCCTCTAACCGGTTAATAATACACGTAATTTCTTTAAATTGTTCATTTGAATAACCGCCCTCCACTTGGTTATACGTTGCACTCCGGCCCAAACGGTCACGTATGGTTTCAACCATTAATTCGGGCTGACTTGTGATAATTTTAAAGGTTTTCGAACCACTTAATCCTTCCTCAACAGTATGAATCACCTTCGAAGCAATAAAATAAGCAATTCCAGATAAGAAAGCACCTTGAAGCCCGAATACGGTTGAGACAATAATGAACACAAACAAGTTTAAAAATAGAATGAGGTCACTCGTTCCAAAAGGCAACTTACGGGATAACAATACTGCTAACATATCAATACCATCCAATGCGCCGCCATTTCGTAAAGCCACCCCCATACCAAACCCGATGATAATACCACCAACAACGGTTACTAACAGCGTATCACCTTGAATAATGATTGGTATATGGTGCATAATGCTTGTCCCATACGCTAGTGATGCAATTCCAATAACAGAGTAAATAGCAAAGCTTTTTCCAATTTGTTTATAACCCAAAAATACGAATGGGACATTTAATATCGCAATCAGAATTCCTAGCGGCAGTCCAAATAACTGTGATCCAACGATACTTAGACCTGTCACACCACCATCTGATACATTATTCGGAATTAATATCGACTCAAGCCCATATGCAGTTATAAATGCGCCGATAATAACTGCTATTGCTCGTGATACCTTTTTAAGTCTACTGGTTCCTTGCTGTTTCGTGCTTGTACTCATTTCATTTCCTCTTTTCAATCTATTTTCCTTTTACATTTTATACTTTTTCATTCATTTATGTTTTATCGTATATTCAGTATTGACAAATGAACGTTCAAATAAATACATACTACTCAACTTATTCTTATCTACTAACAAGATATTATCAGATTACCGTGGCGAAATTTATTCCGCTTTAATGGGCAGTAAGCCCCCCACTCCATGAAGTTTCACTTTATTGCATTTCTTATGCAGCAAACTGATCCATTTAATAAAGCAAAGAGAACACAAAAGAATTAACGAATAATCATCCTCAGTCCATCATTAAAAAGGTCATCAATTGTCTTGCCTGCAGAAAAATATTCTTCAATGCTTGCAGCCATCATAGGATGCTCCTGATTGAATGCTTCCACATGAAAGCCTTGCATCTCTTTTTCCGTGACACTCGTTTGTTCTTCAATCACATGACCGAAAGTAAAATGTGTTGCGGTCAATACCATCAGGCGTGATTGTCGCAGGCTCACCCCCGCATTTACCAAAGTGTTTATCGTCATCTCAGAAAAGTCCGCCATCGTTACCGATAGATGTGCCCCTGCTACAACACGTCCTCCATCCGTATGCGAGAGCAACGCCCTACGCAAACGGTTAAACGCCTGAAGCAGCCAATCTTGCTGGGTCTCGTCATTTTTTCGTTCTGTCAGATCATGAAACTCCTTCTGCAAAATAGCCTCAGCCATTTCGTTCACCAATGCTTTTTTATTTTTAAAATGCCAATATAATGCTGGCGCTTGAATATCTAATCTGCTCGCCAATTTTCTCAGTGTAACTCCTTCAAGTCCACTTTCATTGAGCAGCTCCAACGCTTCTCTTATAATTTTTTGTTTTTTTAATGTCATGTTACTTTTTCCTTTCATTCTTCTGTATGTATGCTTGACATTATATCATAAATGATATTAACTATACTTAACACCGTTAAATTTAACAGCGTTAAGTATATTGTTCAGGAGGTATTACCATGAAGGCAGCGGTATTACACAAGATTGGAGACATTCCACGATATAAAGATTTCCCAGATCCAATCCCAAGTAAAGATGAAGTGCTGATCCATGTAAAAGCAGTAACACTTGAAAATGTCGATCGGATGATGGCAGACGGGGAACATTTTGCGAGTCGCCAATTCTTTTCTAAATTACCGGCAATTGTTGGACTCAGAGGTGTCGGCAAGCGTTCCGATGGCAAACTGATTGGATTTTCAGGCGCGAGGGCTCCATATGGCGCCATGGCTGAAAAAGCAGTTGTCGCCAACGAGTCAACCGTTCTCATTCCTGATGGGATCAATGCCGAGACCGCGGTTGCTCTTCCACCCGCAGCATTGACTTCGCTTTTCCCGCTTAAATGGGGAGTGAACATGAAACCAGGCATGACGGTGCTTATAAATGGTGCGACTGGTGTTGCCGGTAAACTTGCCGTCCAAATTGCAAAACTTCTCGGTGCAAAACGTGTCATTGGTACAGGCCGCAACAAGGAATCTTTGCAGCGCATCAAGGAACTAGGGGCAGATACAGTTGTTGACCTTAGACAGCCTGAAGAAGGTTTATTCACATCATTTAAAAAAGAGGTAGACGAGGGAATAGATATTATTTTGGATTTTTTATGGGGATATCCGACAAGCATACTCATCAAAGCGTTGGTTCCGCAAGAAATAAGTTTAAACGGGAAACGTACCCAACTTGTTCAAATAGGAGAAAAAGCAGGATCGGAACTTACGCTTCCCGCTAGCGCTTTACGGACCTCAGGGCTCGAAATCACTGGAGGTGCTGCAGGTATAACTCCAAAATTAATACAAGAAGGCACCGATCTGGTGTGGAAATGGCTAAAGGAAGATAAGCTTCATATGGACATGGAAATCATTCCACTTCATGATATCGAAAATGTATGGAGGCGCTCCGATTTTCAAGGGAAAAGAATCGTCATTAATCCGTAAACAGCCACCTGCTTTTAGCAGGTGGCTGTTTACGGACTCTATTTACATGTACATCCAATAGTACAAACCTTTAACCTTTACTCAGTATCTCCCCCGGTAAATCATCTATCTCACACACACTTCTCGGATTTAACGTCTCCAAAATAGATCTCCCATACGTATTTTTAATACGATTTAAAGGAAATAGCCTGCTGTCTCGATGAATCCATCCGTTAGAGATTATCTTGCACAAACCCTAATTCATTTCCATCCATATCCAATATAGTAAACTTTTTGCTTCCATATGGTGTAGAAAATAATTCTTCTACTACCTCCACGTTATCTTTTAGTTTTCCCCATAATTCATCGACATGATCGACATAAAAATTAAAGCGTCCAGGAGATGGATAATTCTCATGCTCCATTAAACCAAACATTGCTCCACCTTCATGCTCAAAATGTACATAGTTAGGTTTTTCTGGAGGCCATGAAGCAGCAACACTATACCCCAAAACATCTTCATACCACTTTACAGCCCTCTCTAAATCTTTTACATTTGCCCGCACATGCAATAGCCTTGTTTTCATAATTTGATTCCTCCCCGGTACATAAATTTTTGATGAAAGAGCCACCAACATTCATTATCTAACCACTAAAAAAGTTTATATCTATGTGAAGCATGGAAAATAAGTCCTCTTATATTATAGTAGGTTGTCATGCCAATCCATTTACATTTGAAAATCCAAAATCATCGATTCCTTTTTGTTAGCATAGAATATAAATTAAAATTTATAGCTTCTTGATTTTCAGCACGTTAAGCTTGGCAGGATAAGATTCTAACACAGGATAATCATACCAAATCCTTACTTTGTCTCCATGCTTTGTTCTGCCTTGTCTATTAAGTATATGAATGTCGCCGGTGTATTCAAAAATAAACTGCTTCATTGACATCTTTTCCGCTTTTTCTATGTTAAAGTCATCGGCAGTTACTAAATAAATCATACCATCCTTGTTTAACAAGTAACCATCCACTGTTGCGTTATCATTGGCGCTCCGAGCGTTTAAAAAATCTGTTAGAAATACAAACAGGATGAGTATAATAGCAAAAATGAATACTCGTTTCATTGCAGTCCCTCCAATGTATATAGGAGTGGGTTCGTATGATAGACGAAATGATTAAACATTGAAAAATCTATTGTTCACCTATAAAATAAGTATCATAGGATTCTTTAAATGTATAGCCAAGCTTTTTGGCTAATTTGACAGATTCCGTATTTGCTGCGTCCCAACTGGGGTATTTTCCTCTATCCAGACAATCTAGTATTAAAGCGGAGGCTGTTACAGTCGCTAAACCTTTTCTTCTATATTGGGGGGCCGTAGCAATTTCAACCTCGATACCATCATCATATATACTGAAGGATGTTGCCGCGGAAACAACTTGTTCTTCATGCAAAATCGCATATCCTACTCCTCTATTGACAAAATCATTAATTGAATCAAATTGACTTACAAAGTCTTCTGAGAGTTCGTGAAAGGATGCTGCATTTGCGATAGTTTTATCCACCTTCTTCATTTCGTAGCCATCTGGTAATAAAGACAATAGATTCAGTATATGCGTTCTATCTAAATGCCCAGGTGTTTTTTCAAATCTGTATCGTTGAAACTTCTCCACTACACCTTTGTGCACAGATTCTATACGCCTTTTCCACTCATCAGAATCAACAATGACAAGCGCGAATGCAGGTAGATTATTAAGCAATTCCTCTGCTTCTTTTATATTGGGGTCGCCGGCATAAAACACAAAAATTCCAACAGTGATCTGCGCGACCCTTGGATTCTCAAGATCATCCACCCAAGCCGTTCCCATATGGCCTTGAAGGTATGAAAGAATAATGGTGTCGTCAAAATCCTCAAACATAGGTGCTATCTTTTTCCTTACATTGGTATCTACTTCGAAAATCATTTCATTCCTACTTTCCAAAAAGTGTTGTTAAATCTATATGATTGCGAACTCTGTTGGCTTTGTAATAATAAAGACCAACGCAGAATCAGGAAATAAAAAATTCCTTCTGTCTCTGATTTAAAAATAAGTGCACACCATCAAACTGCCCCCATTGGGTTTATTCATTAAATTTTCCCATCACTATGGTATTATAGTAATTACCATCAGATAGAATTTTGTCCTTTCTTAAGATACCTTCCACTTCAAAACCATATCTTTTATACAGTTCTATTGCTTTATCATTCGTTTCAATAACATTCAACGTTATTTTCTTAATTTTGTTTGACTCTGCCCAATGAATAGATTCTTTTAAGAGGTTTTTTCCTATACCATGTCCCCAATATTCTTTTAACACACAAACTCCAAATTCTACTTTATGTAGGCTTCTTTTCAGCTTGTTACCTTCACACCTTGAAAAACCTGCTAATCTCTTATTAACTACAGCAACTAAAAATAAGTTAGTTTCACATTCTGCATCATCTTTAATTATTTGTCTAAAACCTGGTTCGTCTATGTATGCTTCGCCTTTTTCTCTATCCATATTTTCTGTTTCGCCATCTATCTGCACTCTTATTTCAGACAAGGCTTTTGCATCCTCCTCTTTTGCAGACCTTATGATGAAATGTAAATCACGAATATAATAATCCTTCTGATTAACCCTCATTCCAAAACTCCCTTAATCATGTCTTTATTTAACTACCCAGATAGTTGGTTTAAGCACAACAACTATTCACATGCATGAGTTACAAGTATTCGGAAACTATCTCTATTAAACGCTTATTATGTTCTAAAGAAACATTTTCAGATAAGCTTGCTCCGGCAATGATAGGTGCCCATTGGAAAATTTCATCTCTTGATAAACATGAACTCTTACAATACATATGCAAATATATTTCCGCTAATTTTACCGACTTCTGCGAAAACAATAGATATGTTCGATAAACATCTGCGCGAATATCCCCAGAACTAGCATCAACCCAATCAATAATATTAACTCTCTCGTTACTCATAATTAAATTAAATGGATGAAAATCCCCATGACATAGCCTCGGTTCATACGCCAAGTATTCTAATCTTCTTAATAATATATCCTTCTGCTTCGTATTTAACGTATGTACGAATTCAATCTGGCGATGCAGCCTTTCCGACATAGGTTCAAGTAAATCCGAATCTGCCCCCAATGCGTGAATTCTTTGTTGCATATTCACACAAATACCGATGTAATGCGCAGCTCGTTCAGGATTATTAATTAAAAGTTCACCTACCGTTTTTCCCTTTATATATTCCATAATAATGGCCTGGCTACCTTCGATTTCTGTTACCTCTAATACTTTGGGCACAGGCAGCCCATGCGTAAACATATGCTTGTTTTTTTGCTTCATATACAGATTCAGAAGGTGGCAAATGTCTTTTAAAGACTTTAACAATTTTATTATCACCATAGAGATATAGATTGGCTGTATTCCCACTGGCAATTGGATTACCTAGATTCACTTTTCTCCTCCTAATCTAATCATAACCGCACTTGTTCGTTGTTAGTGAGCATTGTAACTACTTTAAAGCAATGTGAATCTCAATTTCTCCATTGGGATAGTATTTTTCAAAATCATAGGAATAAGCTCTCTCTAATGCACCAGATTCTTCTTGCTCCCATATCTTACTCCAAGTATTTAGAATTCCTTGTTCATCTTTAGTATCTAATTTTAAAGATTTCATAATTTTCATTCGGTATTTCTACAGCATGCTCTCCGTCATTATCTTCCATCGCAACACTTAGTGAGTAATCACCTTTATAATCACTCTCATAATCATGATAAACACCGTATACAGTATTCCGATAACTTTCCAGACTACCAGAAGCCTCTTTCCACGTTCCTGTTATTTTTTGCATCACACGGTCATCACTAAAATTATTCGTTCTTATGCTACTGATGATTTTTACTTTCAACAGTTTTCATTCTTTCTGTAAAGTGTTTGTATACTTACTTTCTAATTAAAACTCATATTAGTTCCATATCGTTTCGTCCTTTTTTCTTGATAATCAACAGAAAGAATATTCAGACACAAGCGCTTGCACCTGTTCATTCAGGAGGAACAACTAGCTTGTTACTTATTTAAGTATATAATTTTTATATTCATTTGACCATATATTGTACACACTTATTATTGGGATGATTTCCGTTTATGATTTGGAACTTCTACGCGGATCAACTAAAACAAAAAATCCCGAGTTATTGGATCAACCCGGGATTTCATTTGATTGGCTACCGAAGAATAGAGAAAGAGCATTCTGCTCTCTTATCCATCCACACTCTTTCACGCAAAGTTATCAAGCATCGCACGCACTTCATCTGTTGATTCTGCGGTCATTAATTGATTTCTTAATTCACTTGCTCCACGAAAACCGCGGACATATATCTTAAAAAAGCGACGAAGGGGTTTGAATGGACGTGACTCGAATTCTTTGGAATACTTATCAAAGAGGTCAATCTGCAGTCTTAGGAGATCAAGCAATTCCTTACTGCTATGCTCTTTCACCTCTTTTTCAAAAGCAAACGGATTTTTGAAAACGCCACGCCCAATCATAACCCCATCAACACCGTATTGATGCGCGAGTTCCAGGCCAGTTTGCCGGTCGGGAATATCCCCATTGATTGTCAAAAGCGTATCTGGTGCAACCTGGTCACGAAGCTTCTTGATCTCCGGAATCAGTTCCCAATGCGCATCCACTTTGCTCATTTCCTTTTTCGTACGCAGATGGATGGAAAGATTGACAATCTCTTGTTTCAATAGGTGTGTCAGCCAGTCACGCCATTCATCCACATCCATGTAACCAAGCCTTGTCTTCACACTTACGGGCAATCCTCCAGCTTTTGCTGCTTGGATGATATCTGCTGCCACTTCTGGGCGACGGATAAGACCGCATCCCTTCCCATTCGGTGCCACATTATGCGCGGGACAGCCCATATTGATGTCCACACCACTAAACCCTAGTTTCGCCATACCAATACTCATTTGGCGAAAATACTCGGGCTTATCCCCCCATATATGGGCCACAATTGGTTGTTCATCTTCTGTAAAAGTCAAACGTCCACGCACACTATATATCCCTTCTGGGTGACAATAACTCTCCGTGTTTGTAAACTCTGTAAAAAACACATCAGGTCGTGCTGCTTTGCTTACGACATGGCGAAAAACAACATCCGTCACATCTTCCATTGGTGCCAGTATAAAAAACGGTCGTGGTAAACCACGCCAAAAATTATCTATCATCATCCAATTCAAATCCTCTCATTATGGGACACCGGTACAAACTTGTTCCCAAAAATAAAGAGCAAAGATGTCCCTGCTCCTTTACACTTATACCATGCGTAAGCGCTTTTTATCAAGCTTTGAAAACTTTTGAACACTAATAAGAGAATGAATCAAAAAAACAGTCGCTGGAACGATCTCTGTTCAAGTGGCTGTTTTTCTTAGCAGTAATTAACTTCTGCATAAGGTACTTTTTCAATATCTAAGTACTAACTCCAAAGTTTAATTGGTTCTATCAATTTTATCCTCTAAATTTGCTATAATTTTTGCAGGGGTTCCACCGACAATCGTATTGGGTTCGACATCCTTAGTAACTACCGCTCCAGCAGCAACAATTGCATTTTCGCCGACTGTAACCCCCGGTAGTATTGTTGCATTGGAACCGATCCATGTTCTCTCTTTCAGTACAATTGGCTTCAAATACATGGTTCCTCTGTTTAATGGATTATAATCACAAGAATATTGGATATGCTATGTGTATTGATAAACTTGTTGATACCTCAAAAGACAGCGAGCTTTGTTTCCGGCAGTTATATCCTAAACTGGAAGCTGAACTAAACATGATATGGAAAAAACATCAAGCATTTTCGAAGGGTGCTCTTACGTTTTTAGAACAGCTTCGAAGTAATTTATGATTCAGCTTCTTGAACTTGCATGCTTAAAAACTTGCGGGCAAAAGAAATGATTATTTTCTAATTTTCGCCTATGAATCATTTCTCCTGTGCCACGCTTTAATATCATTCAATCTTTCTTTCATTTTTTTCTCATTTCCTTGATCTGTCGGGAAATAGTATTCCTTTCCTTCCAAGGAAGGCGGCATTGTTTTCATCGTCGTTAATTTATCTCTTTCATCATGTGAATACTGGTAGCCCTTCCCGTAATCAAGGTCCTTCATTAATTTGGTAGGTGCATTTCTGATTTGCAACGGAACGGGCTCATTAATGGATTCCTTTACATCTTTCCTTACTTTTTGACGTGCCTTGTAAACAGCATTTGATTTTGGCGCCAGAGATAAATAGATAACCGCTTCAGTGAGATGAACATCACATTCAGGCATCCCAATAAATCGGCATGCTTGGAACACATCCGTTGTCATACTTAAAGCACGGGTATCTGCCAGACCGATATCTTCACTCGCGAAACGGATTAATCTTCTGGCGATATATATCGGATCCTCCCCAGATTCAAGCATTCTTGAAAGCCAGTAAGTGGCAGCATCTGCATCACTATTTCGCATAGATTTATGCAGGGCGGAAATGATATTATAATGTTCTTCTCCGCTTTTATCATAGAGCAGCGAGGTTCTTGTAATTAGCTGTTCCAAATCATCATGAGTAATATAGATACCATCCGATGTTATTTCATTATTTAAAACAGCCATTTCCAACGTATTCAAAGCATTTCTCGCATCCCCGTTCGCAAATTTTGCGATAGCTGCTAAATCTTGTTCTGTGATGTGAATACGCTTCTCACCAAAGCCATCCGGATGATGTATCGCCGCTTTCAAAAGATCGACAATATCCTCGACTTCCAAAGGCTTTAAAACAAAAACCTTACTTCTGGATAAAAGTGCTGCGTTCACTTCAAAGGAAGGATTCTCCGTAGTTGCTCCAATTAACGTGATACTGCCGTTCTCCACATAAGGAAGAAAGGCATCCTGTTGCGCTTTGTTAAATCGGTGTATCTCGTCGATGAAAATAATGGTCCTTTCGCCTAAGTCCCTCCTTGTCTCGGCTTCCTTCATAATATTTTTGATATCTTTAATACTGCTATTGACTGCTGAAAGGTTAATAAATTTTGATTCCGTTTTATTGGCAATAATTTCCGCCAATGTTGTTTTCCCTACCCCAGGCGGCCCCCAAAAAATGATGGAAGTTACCTGGTCATTTTCTATGATCTCACGTAAAACCTTCCCACGCGCCAATAAATGCTGCTGACCAACAAATTCATCCAGCGTTCTTGGCCGGACACGACTGGCAAGCGGAGAACTTTTTTTATTATCCTCTGAAAAAAGTGATTCCTGCTTCATGGGATTCCTCACCCTCCCTTCATTGATTTCGCCTCTCCCCGGAAGGTATATGAAGGTTCGTAAAATAGTGACAGGTTGACATAAATGGTTCGTTTCCATTTTTCATAAGACAGTTCGGTAGCAGGGGCATCATCTGCAACACCAGCCTTTGCATACATAATATCCAGTTTACTGTATTTAGCCACCATTTCTTTTACCATTTGTTTTATTTCTTCTTGTTACGTCGTTTTCACAAATAACGTATCGTATCCATTTCATTACATCAATCTGCAAAATGGATATTGCTCAGTTAAAATTTGATTTGAATTTCCTGCCAACGAGCGGCTCCTTGAACTGGACAAAAAAACATGGATACAGTTTTTTGCACCCATGTTTATAGATTGATTTAATGGTGGAAGATCAAGTGAAATAGCATTTTATAACGTATTTAACGCGTCTTCAATAGCCAATTCCCCACCAATTATGTCAAAGGCTTTACCTATTGTATGATCATTCTCAAGAGAGGCAATGATTGTTGATGCAACATCTTCTCGAGGAATTTGCCCGCGTTCCAGATCAACCGCAACTTTTACCTTCCCGGTTCCAGTATCATTGGTCAATCCACCCGGACGGATGATTGTATAATCGAGACCGCTCTTCTCTAGCCAAACATCCGCATAATGCTTGGCCGCACTATAGTACGGTGCACCGCTCATCCAGTTTTCACGATGATGAACGCCCATTGCACTAACGATGACAAATCGGTTTACTCCAGCTTGTTTGGCAGCTTCCATGGACTTGATTGCCCCATCCAAATCAATCATCATTGTTTTGTCAGCCCCCGTATGTCCACCTGAACCAGCTGTGAACACGACCGCATTCACACCCTTTGCAGCATTAGCAATATCATCGACGCTTCCTTCCAAATCAACGAGCGCTGTTTCGGCTCCTTGCTCTTCAAATTGTGCCAATTGCCCTTCCTTACGAACCATAGCAATGGCATCATGATTATCTGCTCTTTGTATCTTTTTCACAACATGCTGACCTATTTGACCATTTGCTCCTATAACAAGCACCTTCATGGATTACCTTCCTTTCTGCCTTCTATACTACTATTAACGCTATACCCTGGTAATCAAAAAGGCAAACGTATCGACACCGGCTACTAATCCTGCGTATTGCATTTGACCTATCATGTGTTTGGAAATTCACATGATTACAGTGTTGGAAAGATTCCAGACAAACTGTTGGTATATCTGTATAGCGGGTTAAATAAAATCAGGAATATTTATAGTTCTTTTTTCGCTAACGATAAATAAACAACGAGAACTAAGATTAAAATCATTCCTACAATCTGCCAAGAACCAAAAGGGAGTTTTAACCAAATTACACTACTGACTACTGCAGTTAAAGGCTCAACAGTGCCCAATAATGTCGTTTCCTTCGCTTCAAGATACTCTAAACTTTTGATAAACATCCAAAAAGCCAGTGTGGTTCCAAACACAATCGTAAAACCCAATACGATTATGGTTGATAAAGACCAATCATGCGTTTCGACTTCCCATATTGGATGAATAACATTCATGCATAATCCAGCAATCAGCATAGCCCATCCAACGACAGTTACCGATGAATAGAAATCGAGCAACTTACGTGCATAAAGTGTATAAAAAGCCAAGGATATACCGGAGATAAATCCCCAAATGAGTGCAATACTCGAAACGGACAACCCTTTAAATGAACCATTTGTTAACAAAAGCAGCGTCCCGATAATTGTTAGCAGAATGGCTATTACATCTGACATTTGAAATTTTTGCTGACCTCTAAAAATTAACCATATAAGAATATAAATGGGAGCTAAATATTGTAATAAAGTGGCCACCGCAGCATTACCCGCTTCAATCGAAGCCATATAAGAATATTGAACTAATAACATCCCGAACAAACTAAAGACTATTAAAGGTGTCCTTCTCTTTGAATCTTTCCATATTGCAAAAATAGCCTGTTTTCCTTTTAGAAGCAGTTGTACTCCTAACAATAACAATCCACTAATAACGAGCCTTGTTGAAACAAACCAATTTACATTTATGTCAGCTTTTTCAAATAAAAAGTCAGATGCCGTTCCACCTAACCCCCAAAAACTTGCACCTAAAATGACAAAAATAATGCCTACTATACGATTGTTTGTATTTTTCATAGCATATCACCTATAATATGAAGATATGAATAATATAACGATAAAATTGTATCATTATATAGTCAAAAAATATACAACTATGAGGTGCTACAGTGAAAACTAGAGGTATTATCTTAAATTCACTTAATGAAGAACTTTCCCTATACAGAATCAGCTTGGTTACACTCGATAACAAAGGAATGATGAAGTGAAAAGATTCATTTTTATCCCTTTGTTGGTTGTAACGGTCGCCATTATTTTCATCCTACTCCATCATTCCCACGGAAAACCGGATAAGTCTATTTATGTAGCTTTGAATGGAAACGATCAAAATAACGGCACAATTTCAAAACCCTTTCGCACACTAAAAAAAGCCGCATCAGAAGCGAAAGCCGGGACGACCGTCTTCATCCGTAAAGGAACCTACAATGAAAAGCTGGTCATAAAACATAGCGGTACTCCATCAAAACCGGTTATTTTTACGGCTTACAAGAATGAGAAAGTTGTTCTAAGTGGAAAAAATAGAAAAGATGTTGAAGGAAATGAAGGAAATACCGCCTTAATCAGCATGGAAAATAAAAATTATATTTCGATTGACGGCTTAACTATTCAGGATTTATCAACCGATTTAACAGACGAAACAGTAATGGGGATCTTTGTAACCGGATCAAGTAGTCATATTCATTTAAAAAATAATCACGTACAACGGATTAAGACCCACGCGGATGATGGAAATGCACACGGGATCGCCATATACGGAACCGGTGCAATGAAAGATATAAACATTATGAAAAATACAGTAGAAGATTTAATACTCGGTTCGAGTGAATCTCTTGTTCTAAATGGAAATATTGACGGTTTTAAAGTGGAAAATAACCTTATCCGCAGAAATAATAATATCGGTATTGATCTAATAGGCTATGAAGGGATTAGTAACAACATGAAAGCTGACCGAGTGCGAAATGGTGTAGTAAAAAAGAATAATGTGTATGAAATTTCCTCATATAGTAATCCCGCCTATGGAAAGGACTATGCAGCCGCTGGTATTTATGTAGATGGTGGAAAAACTATAACCATTAAAGAAAATACCGTTTATGAAAGTGATATTGGTGTTGAAGTAACCTCCGAACACGCTCACAAGTATGCTGAAAATATTAGCGTTCGAAACAACACTATTTACAACAATTTTTACACCGGAATAGCAATCGGTGGGTATGATAAACATCGGGGAGGTACGAAAAACGCTATCATCTCGCGTAATATTATTTATAAGAATGACACGAAGGGGTTAGCGGGTGGACAGCTTTTATTACAATATGATACAAAAAACAATGTGATAGAAAAAAATATTTTTACAGCGGGGCCGTCTCGTCTATTTATCGCTAACTATTTTATGACCAACCAAAAGAATAGACTAATAAAAAACGTTTTTCATAAAGAGAAAGGGAAGGACGCGATATGGGTATGGAAAGATAAAGAATATACGTCCTTCCCGAAGTTTCAAATTGCTTCCAAAAGTGATAAGGGATCTCAATATTTAGATCCTAAATATAAAAATGCGCACAAACATCATTTTCAACTAAAAAAAGATTCACCCGCAGCAAGTATCGTGAAATAGCATAACATTGGGGACACGTCTGTTTTACACGTGTCCCTTTGTCTCGCTTTCACCCTTTTGCGTTGCCAGTCGGCTTTTGGAAAGGATTCATCTGCTGCGCCTCTTTTGCATGAAATATCATTTGAGGATTTTGCGAGTTCATCCAGTATGTACCGGGCTCCTATACATACTTATTTCTACCAGCACCCAGACCCGCCAGTGTCATCAGCAAACAAACAATGATGATGGCAATAAGTGGCGCCGTCCACACGTGTGTAATATCAAACAACAACCCAATAAGTAACGGCCCGACTGCTGCAAAAACATAGCCAATAGATTGTGCCATACCGGATAAAGCGCCTGCTTGCTTCCCATCACGCGCACGCATGCCAAGCATGGCAAGTGACAGACTGATAGCACCTCCGAAAGCAACTCCAATTAACGTTACCCAGAAGAAAATCAGCGGAAGCGGTCCCCCGATTAAAAGACCGATAAATCCAATCGTTGCACCTCCACCAATTCCTAGTACAATACCCTGCTGGTTGGAGAATTTTTCCGCCAACACCGGTGCCAGAAAGGTGGAGGGAAGTCCGACAAATTGCGCATAGGCTACCATCCAACCGGCAGCTGATACGGAAAATCCATAACTCTGCATTATTTCTGGGAGCCACGATACGATCACATAGAATATGAACGATTGCAAGCCCATAAATAAAGTAACCTGCCAAGCCAGTGGAGACTTCCATAAAATCCCCTCATTAAAAGACCTGTTATCTAGCTTTATTTGGTCCTCTTTAGATGTAGGAGCTTGTCTAAGAACAAAAATCCAAACCACTATTTATATCCTTAACTACTTTGTTTAAATTGTTCATAAAGTTGATCTATATATTTCATATCATCATTGAAAGCGTCTTTATTGGCCCGAACATGTTGAGTTTCAAAAGGTTGACTGTGACCAGCCATCCAGCGACAAGACCTATCAAATAATTCATTCACTGAATCCAACTCTTCCACAAAGTCTCCTTTAATCTCATTGAGCTTTGTGAATCTAATGTTTGCCTCATGTCTTCTGATAACACTATTAAAGAATCCTTCCTCAACAATTAATTCACACCACGTTCTGATATCGGAATACGCTTTTTTTAATGTTTCCTCTAACACATCTCCAAAACATTTTTTAGAATTAATTGTTTGTTCTTGTTTCTTTAATTTCCCCATTACGTCTTTTAAGGTTTCCAACCTACCACTAAAAGACTCCGACACAAAGCCTTTGTTTAGCTTGTCAATTTCATCCACCTTAAAAAACTTGTTCTCACTATTTTTCTTTTTTGCACTTACATTGTATAAAATGTAATAAAACATTATATTGTGTGTAAAAACTACAACCTGTCTATCCAATGACAATTGATAAATTAAATTGGCGATAGTTTCTGTTCGTTTATAATCTAAGGAGTTTACAGGGTCATCAAAGAGTATGGTATTAAAATCTTTACGCATAGTTAAATCAGTAGCAAATTCAGCCATGGCCACAGCTTTTTGTTCACCCTCACTCATAATCTGGGAAACTTTGTACTCCTCAGAGGCCACAAATTTCTTTCTAAACGTTTTTCCCTTTTTTGAAACAAGCCTTAAATTGACGTTTGACACTTTTAACTCCTTTGCATAGCGCTCAAAAGTTTCAATATATTCTCCTTGAACAATTTTTTGGAATGCCTCAGATTGTTTCTGCGTCAAGGAATTTGTGGAAAACTTTCCTTTCGCTTTACTATATTCTTCTATAGAATTTTGAGTATCAAACCATTCAACTAAGGATTCCAGTGCAGAATGGAGTTTTTCATTTTTTACTAATGTTTCTCTCGTAGCTCTAAGCGATGCAATAAATTCACCAGCTTCCGAGCTTGTTTTCTCTAAATTTTCTAATCTACCATCTAATGCAGCTAACTCCTGATCAATTTCCCCTATAATATCCGTTAAGTCCAATAAAACCTCTTCAGTAATGTGTTGTTTAGATTTAAGAAGAGTGTTAAACAATCCTTTATTACGGTTTACAATCTGAATGGCTGATTTAATTCTCCCTAAGAGTTTTCCACTTTCAAACAAGGCTATCTCTTCTTCAGATATATTAACCCCTATATTATCAATATCATGTTTACTAATTTCCTTTTCAATTGAATCCCTTAACCCCTCATTACTTTTAGCAATGTGTTTAAAATTATTTTCAATTATGTCTACACCCAAAGAATTAAGGGGCTGGCTACAGAAAATACATGCCTCTCCTTCATGAACATGATCCCGACTAATAGATTCATAATATTTCTTGCCCTTCTTAACAAATTCAAACCATTCATCGTTTACTATTTCAAGATAAGACACATTTTTTCGAAAAGTCTCATTAAACTTTTGCTCTTCTTGTATCTTTTGCTCGTAATCTTTAATTAGCACATTAACTTTTTCTATATTTTCTTTACTTAGTATCTTTGACAATTTATTAAATGAATCCTTGATCGATTTAAGCTTGGTCTTTTGGGTTTTTAAAATAGTAATCTTATCTTTGGGATTGGTAGATTCCAATTCTTTAATCCGAAGATCAATCTCTTTAATTACCTCTTCGTATGAATCGCTACGTGGATAATTGCTTTCAAGATATTTTTTTATATCTTTTGGATCCTTAACTTCTTCCATAATCTTATGAAGTTCTTCACGTATAAACTCGAAAGAGGAGTCAGAGAAAATCCCCTCTTGCTTTTCCTTTTTTTCACTAATAAATGTTGTTGCTTCTCTGCGAAGAGAATCCAATATACCCGAAACTCTTTGGAATTTCTCAAACCCTTTTGGTAGGATACTAAATGTCAGATCACTATTAATTAAAGGAAGAACAGATTCACTGTCGAACACATTTATCTTTGAAAGCTCAGTATGTGATTTGTTTATATTGACAACATCATCCTTCATACTGTCATCCAATAGGTATGTAACACCAACCGTTTGCGGTAAATCTTCTCCCCCTGTATCTTCATCATATACATTAGGCAGTATGGTTAAATCTTTTTCTGAAGTGAAATAGTGATCTGCTAATTTTCGAAACATGCGAACGTACGATGACTTTCCCGAACCATTTTCACCATAAAACACATTTAGATTTTTTCCTAATGAAAATTGAGCATCACCTGAGAGAGCATTCACGTTTTTAGGAGACTTTATTTCATTAATAGTCAGTCTTGTCTTTTCTAACGGTTCACTAATCACATCGGAGCCTATATTAACATCAACTGCTTCTTTAGTTTTCATTAGATGTAAAACTTCCTCCAACAGTTGAGTTGAGTCAATATCACCTTTCTTTTTAACTATATTATAAATGTGTACCTTCCAAGGCTCCTCGCCAGCCCATTCTGCCAAAAAACGTACTGCTGTTTTCATATTCATCCTCCTTTGTCGTTTTGTTAATCTATTTATGTAAGTAATTGTTGTAGATAGTCAATATTACCATACATTTTTCTTGACAATTATTCATATATTGCATTTTTAAAAATTTTCTTATCAGGTCCATAATTATATCTAAAATTGCTTATGTGAATGTATGCAAACTTCTGTACAATTCCTGAGAAGTAGTAAGCTAATTTGGCAAACAAGATTAATCCCCTTCAAATATAGACGTGGGGGCAGATAATGTTCATTTTTTATTTAAGGACTACATATTTTTATTTATAGTCACGTTTTCTTTCTATGGCTACAGTTAGAAAATAGTTCAATTACCAATATAAAGCTATATGAAACTTGTCACTCTCTTTCCCAAAAAACATACAATTTGCTCCTCGTCCAGCATAACCAGAAATTTGAATTGGAATTACTTCATAGGCATCTGGATACATATAGAAGATATCCTTGGTTTTTGAACCATTTTTATTTAAAAAAGGAAAATACCTCATTTTTTCTTCGTCAATTTCAGGATACATCCCCTTCCCTTTGCCCAACTGTACAATTTGACTTAGTCTTTCTACAGCATTAAACCAACCAATAATAAATGCTCTATTTCCTTTATTTCCTTTAGTGATTTCTGTAAAGAGCCAATCAAAATCCTTTTTTATTTCCTTCCAAGTTATCTTATTGGCCTTGCCACCACTACTTTGAAAGTTTCTTAGAAACTTAACTTCTATAAGGAAATCTTTTGAATCTACAACAATGTCGCGAGTATCTGGGCCTTGCATATTAAATTTAGCCATTTGTCTAAATGGGTATCCTAACCTAACAGTTAAATCAGCTTCGCTGAACCCTGAGTCTGCTATATTTTTTAATGCCTCTTTATTGTTTACACTGTCAAACCTTTCGTTAAATTCGTCTATAATAAATAGGCAATTTGATATTAAATATTGGTCTATTGTGGGTTGCTTTTGATACATAAACTACCTCCATATTTTTACTAACTTAAATTTACTTACTTAAAATTATATTAGCCAACCATCAGTATAAAGACTTTTATTCTTTCCAATGCTTCCCTTCCATCTTTTTAGCGTACCTACAAAATTACTTCTCTATTATCTGACTTTCTGTGTGGCATATACATCCACAAATACATATGATTAACGCTACAAATTACTCTTTTCCTAAACGCTTACTATCTACTATGTCCTCAAATAAAAATAACGTCCCCCAGTCCATACTCACCTTAGTTTCAAATCTTGGAGAAAAACAAAACACCGAAGATCAGCTGATTTGGATCAGTTAACCTCAGTTTAGGAACTTTATTTTTATTTAAAGACTACATATTTTTTGTACGCCAGGTAATTTTTTCATGGCTACACTTACTGGACATTAAAGAAAAAAGTAACAGAAACCATCAAGGTCTTGTTCTAAAAATCAAATTTAAAATACCTGTCTTCTTCCGTTTATCAATTTGTTGCAACAATTGTTCATTACGTTCAAATAATGGACAGAAACTATCTAATACATCAACACTCATTGGTCTCCAAGATGGATTTTTTCGTGGGCTACGTCTAATTCGAGATTTCGTCAACTTTCTATCTCCTCTCAATGAAAATAGTTTCTCTACCTATCTTTTTAATTATTGCCCCTATTAATGATATTTGTCGTTTTACTTTATTACCTACTCGGTATGTGGATCTACGTCAACTTCGCCAAACTTTACTCTCTGTTCCTTAGTCATTATTTTTTATCGCTTGCTTTTATACGTTTCATCTTATTATTCGCTTTTAGATCTTTACGCTCATCTCATGTTTCTTTCTGCAGTGGCGCAATCTGTTTTAACTTAGCTCTGGTATCATTATTTTGGGAGAACAAATCTTCTTTGAGTTCTTATATGCCATTCAAAATCCAACATTTTCTCTATGTCACCTATAATTAACCCAAAGTTGATTATTTATTAAATAATAACATAACTATTAATCTAAGATTGTCTTGTTCTTGTTTTAGATTTTTAAAACTATTACATCGAAAAATTGATAATTATGAAGCATTTTGCGAAAGATCCTACACCTTCTGTATATTTATAACAGCAAATATACGTGGAATATTAATTCCTTATAATTAGAACGAAGACGAAGGTGTGCCTGAATCGAATCAGGAAGCCTTCGGTTTAGGAATATTATTTTTATTTAAGAGTGGTGTTTATATTGACCCTGATGATCTCGAAGACCATATACTTTTTGATATAAGATGGAATCCTGATCTTATAAAGAATACCTATTATAATTACGGAATACACTAAGCATCACTTTGGATTTATAGGTTAAAAAAATAATTTTATGGCGGTTAATAAACAAGACTTAGTTAAGATTGAATTTATTTTACTACCCAAGACGTAAAGGTAAGTTTAATAAAATCTTATTGCTATGTCTTTTTCTTTTATCAAAAGGATATTCTAATTTAATTATGTTTTTTAGACCTTTCATACTCCTTAGCCCCTAACTTCTACTTTGAGTCTTTGGAACTGAGTTTTACAAGCCCCTTACACTCCCACAACACCTTATCCCACTTGACTTCATCCCTTCTTCCACCCCTAAATCCTCGCCTTTCAATTTAACTAAGTTTTACAAAGAAAACCGCAATTTCTTACAGAAATCAGGCGAAAATCATGCGATGAAATATTGAAAAATGGAACTAAGATTTACAGAGGAGAGTTAAGGATTTAGGTGAAAGGAGAGAGCACTTTCAGGCTTTTCCCCAGGCATTTCTTCACGCTTTTTCACCACACTAAGCTTTATCCTTACATCTACTCACGCCTTGTCACGCTTGCTTTATCAGTCTTTTCTCCAAACAAAAAAGAACCGAGAAGGCGTACCGACGGTACGCTCCCGATTCTGATTAAAGTGATAAATAAAGCCCGATACATACCTGCCTCCGCTTCCCCTTCTTTGTAAAACTTACTTACATCTTGTAAGAAGAGTTACATCTTTGTAAGGGAGAGTTGCGGGGAGACATTTTGAAAGGGAGAGTTGCAGTTAGAAATCCTACAGTAACACTTTTCTCTATGTTACTTGGTATATCAACAGCTCGACACCTTAATTCTTAACAAAAAATGATACTTAGTATTTTTACTTCCTACTATGTTCAGCACTAATAAAAACCTACAACATTTCACCCTTCAAACCCGCATTCCACCGTTTCAGTGATAATAGAAATTTACAACAGATCCCGCTTTTTCTCACCTTTTGGTTCACGTTTTTCTGTAAGACTTTATTATTTGATGATAATAAAGTTTTACAACTCACGCCTTTTTCAGCCCAATACAAAAGGGATTCTTTCGAATCCCCCTGCTTTTTCTCACGCTTTTTTCACGTTTTTATTCTTATTTTTTGGCTGTTTTGTAAGTTTCTATTGTTAGTTGTAGGTTTTTATTGTTTGGTTACAATTTTCTTACCAATAATGTACAGCACTCCACATGTGTCGTTGCTACTATGTTGATACAATTTGTTATCCTCGTTACCTGTATGTGAACACAATTCATTAGAAGTATTTGATTTTTCCTTTTTCGCATTTTTTCTTGCAGGTTTAAATTTATTTCCATCAAGACTATTACTCAATCCTGTTTTATAGACAAATGTTATCATTGCGGGATCTTTGTTTCCGTCTTCATCTACCCCACCAACAATAACTTTTTCTACAACACTTTCGAACACATAACGATCAAAAGTATCAATAAACTCATTCTGTTCCAACACTTTTTTAAAACCTAATAAACGCTTTTTAATATCTTTTTCTTCTTCCAGATTTGATGTCAGCTTTTCACTCTCTTGAACTTTTTTATCAATCTTCTGTAATATATCGGCATATTTTTCCTCATATGTTTCTTTGTCGATAATATCCTCTAATCTCATATCTACCAACTTGTTCTTTCTAGCTTCTAATAATTGTACCTCTTTTTCAATTTTAGAAAGTTCCTTATGAACAGTGCTTGAACTTAAAACATCTTCCATTCTTTGCAAAAACTCATCTAAAACATCTTTGTTATTATTACACATAACACGATAACTTTCTAAAAATGCTTTTTCAATCGCTGCCTCTGATATCCCTTTACTATCTGGACAAAACTTTTTTCCTTTCTTGGTACTTGTGACACATTGCCAAATAGTCTTATTATATTTGGTGCCGCTATGCCAGCTACGCCTTGTTAAGGTACCTCCGCAAAAGGCACAATCCATCATGCAACTGAAAGTATATTTACGGCTGAATTTTTCACGTTTTCCACCATTTTTTGATACCGTATTTTTTCCTCTACTTCTTCGTAATCTAATTTCCTCTGCTTTATCAAAAATTTCAGCACTTATAATTGGCTCATGATGGTTTCTTAAATAAAATTGATCTTCTTCTCCATAGTTTTCTAATCTGCGCTTGGAAATAGGATCTACTGTAAAAGTTTTTCCTAATAAAATATCGCCTTTATATTTTTCATTCTTAATAATTCCAAGTACCGTTGATTCAGCCCATGTTGGTGTACCTCTTTTGGTTTTATAGCCCAAATTTTCAAGTTCCTTTGAAATGACACTGCCTCCGGCTCCCTCAACATACCTCTGAAATATATACCGTACAATTTCTGCTTCTTTCTCATTTACAGTAATGCTTTTATCTTCTGGATGATAATCATAACCAAGACAACCTTGAAAACCGACTAACTCTCCTCGTTGCATTTTCATCTTTAGACCCTTTTTTACATTAGAAGAAATATTTTCAACTTCTTGCTGTGCAACTGAACTTAAAACTACAAGTAGCAATTCACCGTCCATTGTAAGCGTATTGATCTTTTCATCTTCAAAATACACAGCTATATTTCTTTCCTTTAGCATACGGACATATTTCAGCGTATCCAAAGTATTTCTTGCAAACCTGGATATTGATTTGGTAATTATCATATCAATATTCCCATTCATGCAGTCATTAATCATCCGCTGAAAGTCTTCTCGTTTTATTACCTGCGTTCCTGTTATAGCCTCATCAGCATATATATCGGCTAATACCCATTCAGCATTCTTTCTAATTAAATCAGTATAGTAAGCAACCTGTGACTTATAACTGCTTAACTGATCTTCTGTATCCGTACTCACACGACAATATGCTGCAACTCTTAGACGTTCAATTACTTTACCACGCTTTTGACTCGCTAAAGTATTCCTTGCTTTTATCACTTCAACTTCTGCCATTACAAACCCTCCCTTTTGTGTTCCTTCTATAGTGTATATTATATAATTAGAAGGAACACAATTCAAGTTGTAATGTCAGAAATAACACCATAATCTTTCTTTAATTTATTTTTAACAGTTACATATTCCTTCTCTGTAATTAATTTACGGGTAAGCAGTTGTTTTAACATAGCAATTTGCATACTATATAGAATTAAATTCTGTTTCAAAAACATGCCTCCCTACCAAATTGATTAAAAATCAGACGGCTGTTGGTACAGCTCCACGGGAATTTCACCCCTGCAAGTATTTCTTCCAGCCCTACTCATGGTTTGTGACGCTTCAAACGCTCGAACTGTGACTGTAGGGGAGTATCATTATCCTAACTGATGGGTCATCGCCAGCAATCCACCACGATTGCGTTAGATTCATAGATTATCGCTCGTTTCCAGAGAAGGTCATGGCGTAAGAATCAGGTGGCTTATCATCAGTAGAACGTATCTGATTTTTTGATATACTACACGGTTTTATCTTCTCGTGTTTTCTTTGTCAAAGAGCAAAAGAAGTATTGCAAAAGGTGAAAGGGGAATGATAATTATTTTTACTCAAATCTTGAAAATTAAAATTGATTGCATGAGTTTTGATCGTAAGCTGTCACGTATATCCTCATCTATGCCCCAATAGGTATTTCCACGTTCATCGCGGAGTTTACGCATAGATAAACTAGCCATGTAGCTTCCGTAATGTTGGACAACAATCTTCATTGCTTCCGGCTCACCCTTATTTGCAGCTAAAATAATTGGATACGGCAACAAACCTTGCTCATTGTTTTCCGTATTTGTATTAATCATCCCATTCATCTGCACGCTCCTCCAAAAATCGTTTTAACAGTTCAAAAGAGCTTGTCCGCCTATACTGTATGGTACTGCGTGGAATATCTAGTAGTTGACCTATTTCCACATCAGACATATTAAAAAAATAGTATAGTAGAACGGTGGTGCGCTTTTCATCTGGCAAAGTATGCATAGCTTCAGCAAGGAGTTTCGGTGTAATTCTCTTTCCGGCCACTTGAAAACTCTGTGTTGCCTCACCCTCATACTGCTTATCTAATGTAAAGAGTTGATTTTCTTCCTGCGAGGTAAGGTCAGAAAATGTCATTTCCCGTACTTGTCTTTGCTGCCTTTGTTTGTAAATGTTAATTGCTTCATTCTTTAACACTCGTTTGCAAAAGCCATTAAAAGCACAGCGTACTTGCCATTGGGTACGAGCAGGTTCCATACATTCAGCTCCCTTCGCAACTGCAAAGGCGGGTGATGATTTCCCCTTTCATAACCCTCAACAATCGTTTTTTAGAAATGCCGAAAATATGAGTAAGTTTTTAAAAAAAATCGTATAAAACATAAAAAATCCAACTAAACATATATAGGTTCGAAGTAAAATTAATCGAAAACACTCCGTAAACCCATACTTAAGTTGAATTTAAAAACCCGTTTTGAAAAACGAATAATCAAAACGGGTTGGTTTTATGGTTAGTATTAAATAGTGTGAATAAAATGGACTATCCAATTCCACAGTAGCTTCAGCAGACATTATTATTGGATATTATAGAATATGAGATTTTAAATGAGATAAAAGCCATTGGAACTAATTCTGTTCCAATGGCTGTTTCTTATTTTGATATATTACTAATAGAGCTCACATTTCTGCAGCTATTGACTCATTCGACCATAAACAGCTAGGCTCAAAATACTCGTAAACCGAATATACATAAATAACGAATTGAAATAATTTTTAAAAAAATTATAGGTAGGTTCCCGTAACACAATTTAGTGTTTTTCTTTTATATTTGTTGCGATTTTCAGAACCCCTTTGCTCCTGTTGGATCGTAATTCTACGACGGTCCATTTCTTTTCTAATAATATGCTGAAAATCCTTATCCAAATCTAATTCTTTTGCCTTTAGGTAAGCCTCAACTAATAAATCATTCGACAATTCCCTCATTATATTGCCACTTCCTAACTTTAAATATTACTTAATTTATTACTTTTGAAAAATGGCCAGGTCATCATCCCCTAATAATTCCAAAAAGGACTAGGATATAGATAAAAGTTAACCGTATACAAGTGATGCAATCCTATTGTTCTGCCTCCATGTCATATCAGCAATTAATAAAAGAACTGTATATTTCCTACTTCTTTATTTTCTCTCTGGAAGAGGAATATATATTTTTCTATTTGAATTCTTTCTAATTATACTTATAAGCACTCCCAACAGAATGATTAAAAGGGGATATATTATTTTCATTGATATCATCCTCCCACATTAGAACCTTTATTAGAAATTAACATCGGGCACCAACGTGACACACTTTCAAGGTATACCTCATACTCATTACCAAATTTCTTTCTTAGGGAAGGCTCTTCAACCCGGACCACTAGAAAATGTGATAGTATGCAAAAGGTAATTAACCAAAGTAGAATCATTAAAGAATCAAAAAACATGGTCTCACTAAATAAAATAATACACATCCCCAGCGCCATAGGATTCCTTAAAACTCGGTATGGCCCAGACGTAATTAGCTTGTTAGGAGGCTTATCCCGAAGCGGTGTATCCAAGTCCACATAGATTATCTTTGCTGATTTAATTAACAGCAATGAACCTGATATACACAAAATTACTGCCAGTAATTTAATCAGTATGAACGTCATGGATGACAACTGAAATAAAAACAACCGCACCGAAAAATGAAGACACATGGGGATTACCACCCCTATCATCATTGGTATCATAAAACTAATGAGATGCTTAAATTTCATAAGCTTCTAATGCATTGGTCTCGATAATTTCTTTGATTCTATTCTGATTTACCTTAGTATGTTCATTCATTCTTTTACACACCACTTCTAGTGATTCCGGAAATGATTTATCGAGTTCAAAGTCCTGTATCCATGTCATTATTGTACCGTTTTCATTCTCCTCATAAGACCAGGTTAAGTGCATATATTCAAATGGATACATTGGTTCAACCCTTTGGGCAATAGCAACCAGATCCTCTTTATCCAGTATCCTCCATGAACGCCACTTATTTTTTCCATTCCCCAGCTCAAATGTCAATTTGGAAAAACGCCCTTCTCTGCTATGTGTTAAGACATTAGAGCTTTTGTATTCTTTGAATAATAACGACCATTTTTCGATGTCATTCGTAATCTCAAACACTTTTAAAGGTGTTTCTTTAATCAAAATACAGTTTTTGATTCTTGGCATGTTAATTACACTCCTTTTCCATCGAGATTCGCTTTTCAATGAATGCAGATAAATCTTTTAGAGTCTCTAAACTTTTTAATTCCTCTACATCTACGTTAATCTGGTATTTTGATTCAATGACCATTGCTATTTCGACCAATTCAGTCGAATCTATCATTAAATCATCTTTAAGTGATGCATTTTCCTGTTTTAATTCCTCTGACAAAAAACCTGCATCAAGCATCATCTGCACAAAATTTGATGAAAAAGCCATTGGGTAACCTCCTTGGTTTTGATATTATTTTTCAGCTATCACCATTGCTCCCGCGATACCAGCATCATGTGAAATACTGCCGTGGAACGTTGAAATACTCAAGTTATTCGCTATCTTTTTAGCTTGCCCATGCAAAATAATCTTGGGTTCTCCGTTGTAACCTTTTAGTACTTCGATATCCTTCAGAGAAACTTCGGCAGCCCATTCAATAAATGTTTTTATAACAGCTTCCTTCATAGCATATCTACCTGCTAGGGAATTCCAATTATAACCTTTTTGGTTTTTGCAAAGATCTAACTCCCGTTCCGTATATATTTTTAGGAGTCCTTTGTAACTCCAGCGTTTTTCAATGCCTTTTATACGTTCCACGTCAACTATGTCTATACCTACTGATTTAATTAGGTTCATAATTAAACCTTTATGCCTCTACACTGCTAGAAAGTATGATTGATACATTTGTACCGCCCATTCCACGAGATAAAACCATACAATGACTATCCTGCATATCTTGGTTCTCCTCTTTGCAAACCAGGTTTAAATCTTCGAAACCAATTGCCGGTATTTCCAAATTTGCTGTAGGTGGCAAAGTGTTATTTTTAATCCCTTCCAAGGTCATGATTAAATCTGTTGGGGCTGCTGCTCCCATCAGGTGCCCTATTGATGCCTTTGGTGCACTGATTGGAATACTTGCTGCTCTCTCACCTAATGCTTCTCTAATTCCATAAATCTCTGTACCGTCTTCAGCAGGAATCGCCGAACCATGAGCGGCAATGTAAGATAGTTTTTCAGGAGTAATCTCTGACTTCTCCAGACTCTTTAAAATACTTTTCGATAACCCCTTACCGTCAGGTCTCATTGTGTAATAAGGATAATAAGCATCATTTGTTGCAGACCAGCCTGTTATTTCCGCCAATATGTAGGCTCCGCGTTTAACAGCATGATTGAATTCCTCTAATACAACAAATGAGCTTCCTTCGCCAATAACACTACCACTGTGTTGCGAATCAAATGGTCGATACACAGAATGAGGTTCCGAATTACTTTTTGTTAAATAACCGCTAGTCTGGCAGCAAAGCCATCCATAAGGAGAAAGTGGCGCCTCGGTTCCTCCTGCCAAAACAACATCAGCTTGATTCATACGGATTGCCTCTGCACCACCGGTAAGAGCAAAAGCTCCACTTGCTCGATCAGATATGAACGTCCTAGCTTTACCTTTTATACCAAATTGAATGGTAATGTTTCCTTGTGGTGCTGCGGAAAACCACGCAGTTGCCTGATATGGACTTATATTTTTCTCCCCTTTAGCCCACAGATTCCTTAGTTCTCTTTCCGCAAATTCCCATCCACCCAAAACATTTCCAACCATAACTCCAACACGTTCAGGATTTGTCTTTTTCAGATTGAGCTTTGCATTTTCAATTGCCATCTTCACAGAGGCAAGTGCAAGATGTGTAAAACGATCTGTTTTTTTAACCAAACGTCTTGGTATGAAATCAGTGACTGTAAAATCATCAATTTGTCCGGCAATTTGTGAAGCGTACGCTGTAGCATCAAACCTTTTGATAGGTTCAATGTGTGATTTTCCTGTGGTAATACTTCTCCATAACAACTCCGGACCGATACCTGCAGGAGTTATACATCCATACCCTGTGATTACTACCCTTCTCACCGCCTAACCCCTCCCCCTCGGTCTTTCCAAAATCATCGCCGAATGTAAACCTGAAAATCCACTTGCAATGCTTAAAATTCTATCACCATCCCAATCCCTCGACTCATTAGGCACATAATCAAGATCACAATGTTCATCCTGATATTCATGATTGAGCGTTGCATGAATTGATCCATTCTCAAAACTAAGGACACTTGCTATAATCTCCAATGCGCTTGCAGCCGATAATGGGTGCCCTTCTAGGGATTTAGTAGAATTAATAGGGATACTTTTTGCATACTCTCCAAAAGCACTTTTAATTGCACTAGTTTCACATTTATCATTCTGAGGTGTTGAACTCCCGTGACCATTTATATAATCTATATCATGAGGATTTAAATTCGCTTCTTTTAAGACTAAATTAATAGCCCTTGTTAAATCCTCACCTTCACTAACTAGATCCGTCATATGCAACGCGTTACTAGTATTTGAAAAGCCAGTAATTTCTCCATAAATATGTGTATTTCGCTCTATTGCATGTGTCCATTCTTCCAATATCAAAACACCAGAGCCCTCTGATAGAACAAATCCATCTCTTTTTCCATCATAAGGTCTCGACGCCTTACGCGGCTCATCATTATATTGGGTAGAAAGGCAATTGATAATGTCAAATGAACCTACCGTTATTGGTGTAATTGGAGCCTCAGAAGCACCGGCTATCATTATATCTGTCTCTCCACTCTTGATTTGTTCGTATGCATAGCCAATCGCGTCAATTCCCCCAATACAACCAGTCGATAAAGTAACACAAGGCCCTTCAGCACCAATCAAGGATGCAATAATCGTTGAAGGTGTATTTGACATTGATGACAAATATAATGATGGGGAAACCTTCATAGGATCGATTGGCTCTTCACCATTATTAGTAACTTTTAAAAATTCCTCTTCCATGTGTTTTGTACCGCAAATGGCTGTTGACAAAGAAACCCCTAACCTGTCCAAATTTAATTCATGAGATTTATTCGTTAATTTTGCATCTTCTTTGGCCAATTCACTTGCTAGTATTGCAAACTGTATATACCGATCTAAATCGTAAATATCACTGGGGATATTAATATTTTCCAGTTTAAAGTCCTCTACCTCCATAATAACCTGTGACCCAAATTTGTGACGATGTCTAAAAAGGCTGGAGGATTTCACGTCTTTAAGACTTTTGCCCTTACTGTTTCCATTTGTTAAAGCAGACCAGAACTGGTCTTTTCCAATACCTAGTGGACTAACTACTCCAATACCTGTTATCGCTACTCTATTCATTATTCATCTCCTCGCTACTAGTACGGGATAGGGAACCATTTTAATAATATTGGTATCTGAATATCCTAGATCCCTTAAAATAAGAGCTAGCTCATTGGAAGAATAAGTCCTACCGCTACTAGTGTTAAGATACATACTTAAATTAATTAGCAAAGGTATAAAACTTTCTGGTTCTGAAAAAGCATCAACAATGATAAGTCTCCCATTTGTTTTTAATGTGTAATAGATTTTCTTTAATAGTTTTATACTACGTTTTGTCCCCAAGAATCTTATGGTATGTGAAATAATGACAACATCATATTGCTCTCCAGGATAGTCATAGTTTTCGAAGTTACCATGAAGAAAATGCAAATTATCTAAGCCGAATTCCTTTGCCTTTTTACAAACATCGCTCTTTTTATCAATTGTGTCCAAGCTATAAACCTGACTGCTTTCATTTTTTATTGCAAAAGCAATGCTCCATTCACCACTCCCGCAATTAATATCAAGTATTTTACTATCAGCACCAATATTAATATCATCTGTCAATTTCCAAGCGACAGGGAATGTTATGGGAAATAGTCCGGGTGCAATTTCTTGAGAGTTACATTTATGCGCTGGACCAAATTGTATCGCCTGTGTTAAATTTGACCAGGAATCCCATTGTTTCATTACAGCACCTAAATGGCCCCCAATATAAGATGGACCATCTTCAAGCAAGTAAACTTTACTTATTGGGGACAAACTATAATTGTTTTTTTCCTTGTTCAATAAACCTAATGCTAAAAGCGCTTCTAACAATCTTTCTATTCCATCTGTATCACATTTTAGTTTCTCAGCTACCTTTAAAGGCGTATCCATTCCGGAGTTTATGGTTCCAAAAATATCTAATTCTATTGCTGTAGACAAAATTTTACTTCTTACAAAAGCAAAATTCATATCCAACAAGTCAGCACCAGGCATTACTTTTGTGTACTGATCAATGACTTGTTGTTGATTTACATCAATTGGCATCCGGATAGCTCCTTTCCTAATTGATTATTGCAACTGCCCTTATCCAACTTGCACCTGCATTTTTAACAGCCACAGGAAAACAAGCAATTTTAAATCCGAAAGGTACCTTTAATTGATCTAATCCTGCTAGACGCTCAATATGAACATACTCACTTTTTCTTCCAAGCATATGACAAGGCCAAAGATCCTCTTGATTCCTTGAGTTCATGAAGCGAGTCACCATATGCATAAATGGAAGGTCGAAACCGTTAGTATCTATACCAATAACTTTCACGCCTTGATCTAAAAGCCATTTTGTAGCATCTTTACTCATCCCTGGATGATCTGTAAAGTAACTTTTTTGCGGCCAAAGTTTGTCATAGTCTGTCCGGATTAGAACAATATCCATAGGCTTGATTTCATAATCAATTAATTTTAACGCTGCTTGAAGATCCTTTTTAGTTATCACTGATCCAGCCTGTTTTGAGGTGAGATCCAATACAACGCCATCAGAGAAACACCAATCCAAAGGGATTTCATGAATATATTTCGAGGGCTTCCCCTCACATTGCGGACCATAGTGAAATGGTGCATCCAGATGAGTTCCACAATGAACGGACAATGTTAGAATTTCATCACTCAGAAACATACTGTCAGGAAAGCTGTCTTTGTTAAAAATCTTCCTATTTTTGTAGAACTTTCTTAAGTTAATTACCTTCTTCCAAAGTGGAGCCTTTTTGGGAAAATGCAAGGCTCTCCAAATTTTGTTTCCACCAGGCCCATGTTTAATTTGATCCGCTTTCAAAAACTTGGGATCAAAGCTATTTGACTCAATTGGCATTGATAAATCTATAATATGAGGCATTTTCCACCCCCTGTACTTCATTATTTGTTATAATTTAACCCTTCTCATCCTGCTCATATACGAATCAATATTTTCAAATTTACTGTAATCAGGGGTGTGATATTAGCTACTCTTTTGTTGATACCACACCCCATTGCTTCATGATTTTATACAAGTAACCAAGGAAGAGATAGGGGAAATCTTCTTAATTTCAAGTTGACTAAAACCAATTTTATTTAACCAGGCTTCTAGCGTTTTTTCATCATGTGCTTCACCTTCTGCGGTATTCGCCAACAAAATAAGATTAAATAAAAATGGAAAAGACGCTTCTGCCCTTTCAGGCAAATGAGCGTGAATAATCAATTGTCCACCTGTTGGTAGAGCAGCGTAAATTCGCTTTAAAAGTTGATAGGATCTCTTTCGACCATATCCGTCCAAGACATGGGATAATAGAATTGAATCAATACCCGTTGGAAGCGGATCATTAAATAAATCACCTGGATAAAAGGAAATTTGATCCTGTAAATTTGCATTTCGGACATACTCTGATGCCACATCACAAACCGCAGGATAATCCATAGATGTGATTTTAATATTTGGGTTGGCTAAAGCAATTTCAATGGAATAAGCCCCTGAACCACATCCTAAATCGGCTAAATGCTCTCCTTTAAGTAAACACTCTTTTGCTAGCGTTTTAGCCTGTACAATCGCACTTCCGTGTAAGGCTTTTACGAACTTTTTCGTCCCCTCCCGTTCCTCTTTTTGACCGGCACCTTCATTTGCGTAACCTTCTATACCAACTCTTCCTGTTATTGACGTGTTTGTTCTGAGTGCTTCGCTTAGAATTGAAAAATTGTTAAAATGGGTACTCTGATGTAAAGCTAAGTCTCCCATGTATGTTTCCTTACCTTTAACCAAAAACTTACTCGATACTGGCGTATTAGTATATAATTCTCCTGTTTTTGCAACTAGCCCTGCACCACGACATGCTTTCAATAAAATCCGGACAGGTCTACTTTTTAAAGAGAGTTCTTTTGATATTTCATCCTCTGTTCGGCCCTGGCTATCCAAATAGTTGAACAACCCCGTCTCCACTCCTAAAAATAAAGCTTTGGATCCTAAGTACCCTGTCATTAAACTGTGAATTGCTGAAGGTTCGACTTCCAGCTGCTTCTTAACCCCTAATCCATCCACGGCAAATCCTCCTTTAGATCAACAGTTATTTTTTATTAAACTGGTATGATTCCTCGCTCAAAAAATAGTTGTGAATAGGCGGCCGTTCTGTTGGTGCAACAACGATAAATTTACATTCTTCATTTTCAGCTGTCTCAAACCCATGTGCTTCATTTCTTGGAATAAATATAATATCGCCTTCTTTAATTTCCACTGAACGTTTTTCTTCTGGAAGAATTAATTTGCAAGATCCCTCCAGGACAAAAATCTCATGTTCCCAATCATGGTAATGGGGCGGGGTAGAGCCTTTTTCCGAAACATGAAATAATGTCATTACAAACCGATCCGCACCATCTGGTGTATCGATTAACCTTCTTAATGTAGTTTCCTTTGCTCCCGGTTCTCTCACAATGTCTGGCTTTACTTCTTCAAGATTGCGTTTGATCATTTCTATACCTCCCGTGAAATTTTGTGTTCATATAACTAAGAGACAATAGGTTGAAAAAAGGTAACCCAAATTGGCGAACTTCCAATAATCCAGAATTGTATAATAACGGTGGCAAAACTAAACAAAAGAATAACTGGCGCTTTTTTTACTAATGGACATTTCCAACAAATATTTTAGAGCTTAAAAAATCCACCTGTATTTTGGAACAGGTGGACGATCGCACGATATGAAAATGGGGTGGTGCTTGTGACGCTAGTTCGGTCATCTGAGCCGATAACGGAAAAGTAATCATTATTTCTAGATATATCAGTCTGCTCTTGTTTCCTGTCTACATCACTAAAATTTGACAAATTACCTATACCTTCGTATTGTGATGATATGCTTTCTTTTTGTTCCATAATAGAAATAATGTTCTCGCTTATTTTTTCTGCTTCTCCATCAAATGATATTGATGTCTGGATATCAAATTCATCATCAAATAGATTGTTGTTTGCCTGTGCTGTTAGTACATTACTCATTAAGAATAAAGAAAACAAAAAAGACAAAACAAACAACTTTACCACTTTTTTCATTTCAATCAACCTTTACATTTTTTATACGTTGCATCTCCAAGAGTAATACATTGTAGGAATTAATAGTGACTGTTTTAAAATAATCCCTACCTTTTAAAATATCTACCAATCTAGTTCAGGTTTCTATTAGCAAGGGTTATAAGTAGAATGATTTCATATTAAATTATTGAGCTTAACACTTATTCAAATACCAGTTGGTCCCTCATTTTGTTTAATGCCATTTTCTTTACTTTTAAAACAGTATTTTTTGATATGTTCAAATCACCACAAATTTGGCTGATTTTCTTATCTTCCCAAAATATCCCATAAATTATAGTTTGTTCTCTGTCATCTAATTTACGAATCGCATTTTCTATAATTAACCTGTTGACTACTTCTTCATCGAATAATCTATCATGTTCCACGGGTATCATGTTGATTTTTTCTTCGCCTGTACCATCCGAAAAATAGGGTTCGTTTAAAATTAATCGTTCCCTTTCATAAATATTATCCGACTTTTTTCTAATCCTTAAAGAACGACCTTTAATACAAATGTTTATAAAGGAAATGAACTCCATCTCAGCCTTGGATAATGGTGCATTTTCGAAATCAATTGACATTTTTGATAGATACCCCCTTATTAACAGGACCTATTAATAAAGAGACATCTACTTACAAAAAAGTCCAATATACGTTTCTAGCATATTTTATAGTTAAGTTGAAAAAGTTGCATTACCGGAATGTATTCCTTTAAAAATGTTCCTTTCTTGTTCTTGTCTACTTATCCCTTGAAAAGAGTTATTCCACGCAGAAATACCCCGTTCATATCAAGAATGGTCCCGAAACTGAAACCTTTGAACCGATTGCACAAATTCGGCTGTTAGCTCGGCCTTATGATCTTCTTTATTATTGGGACTCACACCGTGTGTGCATTTATTTAACAAGGGATCAAATTTTTTTAATAACAATTCCCAGCTTTCACTGTCACCCTGCTTAGCTGCCTTAACTAAAGAAACATAGTCAACATCCTTGCTTGTATTATATTTTGTCATGCCCAAAACCTCACTCCTTATTAATTAATTGTTCAATTAATTTTATATCAAAAAAAATATTTATTCCCAACCAGGAGCCATTACACCAGCTTTCACGAATCAAAATGACAGATGAGCAAGAAGCATAGCAACGTCTAGTTAGTCTTACAGATTAACTATAGATGATCCCTTTAAGTTTGGGATGTCTTGTTTCCACCTACTGTAGTGTAAACAAAGGTTTCCTTACAAAGTTACCGATCTTGTGCACTAACCTATTTGGTTTCAACACCCCCTTTTATCATGCATAAATTATTGTAAGGCTTTGACTAACTGAGAAACTGTCAATTCAATAAAAGCATTTCTTTCCCTATCACTATCATGATAATGATCAAAAATCAAAAAGTACATAAAAAATGATGTAAGTGCATTACGAACAGCATTTTCAATGTAGAATTCCTGTTTTCCGTTTCCAGTTTTCTCTTTCAAGAAATCAGTTATAATCATGGTAGCCTCTTGAACAAGGGTATATAATTTTTTATGAATTTTCGGGTCTCTCTGCGACTCACCGAAAAACATCTGTATTAATTCAGATTGTCCTTTTAAAAATACAAATATGGTATTAAACACTTTTAACATAAACTGATCTGTCGGTTCATCGTAACTGGTGTTCGATATAAGGTTTTTTATTTCATGATTAACAGTATTTTTTTCTATGATAGTCCAAAGTAAGTTTTCCTTTGAACTGAAATAATGATATATTAATCCACTTGTTAGATTAGCTTCTTCAGCTATATCCTTGATCGTACTTGATGAATAACCTTTCTCTGAAAACAATTTTAATGCAGCCTTCATAAGTTTTTTTTTCGTTTTTTCAGCTTTCAAACTTTTATTGGTCAAGGTCAATGACATCTCCCAAAAATTTTTTGTTAATTAACTGTTTAATTAATATTTTACACATGCTTGGTGATAATATCAATTCTCAAAAATAATTCTTGGATGCCATTTATTAATTTTCTGTACCTTAAATCTCATATACTCACGGTCATGTTCAAAACAATAGCGATACATACCTTCTGGGAATGTTATTTTTGATTGAGCCGTATTTCTTTTATGGTAGTCTGAAAAAGCCTTTAGATATTTAAAAGCATAACCTTGATGATGTTTAAAAAACTTAAATACATTTCTAACAAAATTATCATTCAAATAAGCATTTAATTTCTTCTCATCTACATCAATCATTTTCTTTAAATCTCTTCTTAGGCCTTTTCTGTTCGCACCATTCTGTAGTAGGTAGCCATTTTCGTCATAAAAGAATTGTTTTGCAAAACTAAAATCAATATTAAAATCCGTCACCCATGTTTTATAATCACTTTTATACATTTGAAATAAAATATCTAATAATTCTTTCTGATTTTTGGCAAAAATTACATGGAACCCCTCCTGACCCAATTCTTCTATATAACACTTATAAATATTATAACATTGCGGTTCGTTAGGTAATTTGATCTCTTTAAAAATCCATCTATTCTTTTCGTTGATCTCATCGCGTATTTCCTGTAACGTCCCGTTTCTATATTTCCTAATATACCATTCTGTTAATTGATTCGCTGCATCTAATTTATCCGTTGCCCAAAAAACATTTAGTTCTCCCCTCTTTAAATCGTATTTAGGATACACCTTGAACAGACGATCTCCCATATTGCACAACACAGCCTTTCTATTTTAATCTATTTTATAAAAGAGACATAACCTGCATATGATGGTGTAGACATTTTAAATTAACACTTCAAATATTTAATTAATACTTGAGAGGCCGATACATAGGTGAAAAGTCTTAATTCTAATTTACAAAAATAATACCGCATGAAGTCAGGATTTTGCAAATTAGACTTCACGCGGTTTCATTATTTTAATAGTGTTTTCCTAGCCCAATTAAATACATTGGACTTTTTTGACCACCACTTAATTTTCCCTTATTAATTCCGTTCCATACAGAAGGCTTGAAGCATTCCTAACAAGACAAAACTTTATTCCCAACAATTTCTATAAAAAGGGTCGATCATCTTTCGATTATACAGTTTGGAAAACACGGGCAATAGACAGTCAGGTATTGCTCGATGTGTCGTAAAAAATTCTCCTTCACACTATTCGCGTATATGCTCAGGTCTTACTCCGATACCAACAATACGTCCCATAAGATAACGCAGTTGAGGTATTTTCTTAAACAATTTAAATACTAATGGCATCTTACGTGATGGGTCGTCATGCAAGTTTTTCGGATAGAGTCCACTCAGCGCGTGTACTTGGAACGCTTGCGTAACTCGCATCGGGAACTTCCGCCTACGTTGAACAAGTTTTAGGTCATGAATGGAAGGGGTTTTCCCTTTTTTCAGAATGGGTCCTAAAATATTGGCAGTTGCCACACCATCTTGAATAGCCAAGTTAATACCAACACCTCCAGCAGGTGACATAGCATGGGCTGCATCACCAATACATAACAAGCCTTCGGAAAACCAGCGTTCTAAACGATCAACACTAACTTTTAAAAACTTTACATCATCCCAATCATTAAGTTCCATTTTCAGTCGATCATCCAGTTGGGGAAATAATTCTTTAATGTTTGATTGAAATGCGTTTAAACCTTCGGCCTTCACGGTGTCATACTGTCCATTCGGAATAACGTAGGCCATTTGCCAATAATCACCCCTATTAATACAAATAAGTACATACCCACGACCAGGTCTAAAAAAGGGAAACTCCTCACCCTCTTTACGAGAAAGTCTAAACCAAAGTACATCCATAGGAGGTGACTTTTCTATCACTTTCAGATCCGCATTACTCCGCACAATAGAATGTCTGCCATCGGCACCGATTACAAGATCCGCACGTATTTTTATTTGCTGACCGTCTTGTGTATATGCTAAAACTCCAACGGTGCGATCACCATCACTAATAAGTTCGGTAGCCTCCGTATTCATCATAAGTTGAAAATTAGAATAAGCATGAGCTTTTTCGGTAATAAAGTTCAAAAAATCCCATTGAGGCATGAATGCGATATATGGACATGACACCTTAAGACGATGAAAGTCTGCGAAAGTAACAGGAGTGCCAGCCATTTCTACCGTAACCTGCCTCATTTTAGCATGCGGAAGGCGCAGAAACTCATCTATCCATCCCAACTCAACAAGAAGTTCTAATGTTGATGGATGAATCGTGTCACCGCGGAAATCACGTAGAAAATCCTCATGCTTTTCTAGTACCGTCACATCTACACCTTGACGCGCAAGCAATAATCCTGTAATCACTCCGGCCGGTCCACCACCAACGATGCAACATGTTGTTTTTTCATTTTGTTCGCGAATAGAAGGTTCATTCTTCATCGTCCATTCCTCCTTCAACCTTACTAAAATCATGAACGTTTTTATAGTTCGAGATTGTTTAATGTAAAGGTGTATTCAATGATTTATCTTATTGTTACATTCATCTTTTCAGCGCCTGGACAGAAATTTCTCCAATAAAAAGCTTTAGCAAAGTACCGGTACATCATTTTTGGCCATTACGTCAAGATCATAGATGGATACATACCCAATATGAAATATTTCAAATTAAATGGGCTTTTATTGACCACCACTTATGTTTCCTTTTAATTCTCGACTATATATATAGGGAACTAGGAGCACTCCTACCAGGCCAGCAAGCAATATCATCATGTACTGGACAAGGTTTAGGCCTGTGCTAAAACCATGAAGAAGTGGATTCAGCCATTCGAAAACGTAAGAAAACAACCAGAAGGTAGAAAACCCACGTGCTATTGGCGGTAGCATAGATACACCTGCGAACCCTCCCGCAGCAAAGAATGTACCGATAAATGTAATGATAATAATCGGTTGAAGAATATGGAATCGTTTCAAGAAGTGAGCTACGATCATGCCTAAAGTAGCACACATGATCATTACCGGTATCATTATCAAATAAACCTGTAATAGATGATGCAGATCCAGTTGAAAGGCAAAGATTCCTAACAATAAGGTTGGTAATGAAGCCAGTATGGCAACCGTTCCAGACGCAAGTGTGATGCCATATCCTGCTGCATGTGTGCCTACAGGTGTTAGCAAAATTTCCTTTCGTGTTCTGTTTTCTCGGTCAAAACTAAATAAATTGGCCGCAACAATCGTTGCACTCAACATAAGCGATAACAAAAATGCACTGCCTGCAAAAAAAGCAGAACGCGGTACCGCATAAGATTTCTCAGTCAATAGATTGGTCTCTATTTGTAAATCGCCACGATCATCCATTTCTTTTAACAATCCATGTTCCAATCTAAGTTTAACGTTTTTCATCATATCTGTATTGATATTATAGGTGTCTGTGTAAACTTTGTTCGTATTTTGGAAATCCTTCGGTATTGTAATGGCCATGTGAAGCCGTCCTTCTTCGACGGCATTTTTTGCCTTCTCAGGGTCCGTTTCTATCACGTTGAAATAAGGAGCTAACTCGGAATGAACACTTTCAAGACTATTTATAAGCTCATGAGAAGCATCCGTATTCGATTTATCAATTAAACCAATTGACCAGCTATCACTCCCTCCCATGATGGTCGATACCAAAATTAAAACGACAATGGGCAATATAAACGGCGTCACAAGCAACTGTTTTTGCCGCCTTAATATTTTTAAGTTTCTTTTATATACTGCAACCATGGCATGAAGCCACGCCTTCATTCCCATTTTCATTCCTCCTCAATTTTATTGTCCACCAGAAAGGCGTAACCCTTTACGCAGCATATGAATAGAAGCTGCACCAAACACCAAAATAAGACCTGTCGTCATGACCAAACTCATCATATTAAACGTACTGCTGCCCGTAATAATTAATAAACGAAGCTGGTTCGTAATATCGGTCACCGGAATATAAGTTGCGATCTTCCATATAAACTCAATCACACCTCCATGAGCGAATCCCCGAATAGAAGATTCGTTTCCAGAAATCAAATAGATGGATATCCCAACAAGGGCGGATAGTGTGACAATAGGTAAAGTTTTTTTAATCGTTGATGCTGCTAAAGCGCCGATAGAGGCACCAAGCAAAAATAAAATAAATAACCAAAAGACAAACGTCATATTCATACGGGTTAGTGGAAAATCTAGGACGAAGAATAAAACAGCCATAACTAACAGTGTAGATACAAATGTCTGGATAAATGATGTGATCCACTTACCTAAAATCAAGGATGAGAAGCTTGCAGGTGTCAAAATTAACTCCTTGGCCGTTCGATCTTCCCACTCTCTAGCCAATAACATTCCTGTATTTACCATGGCAGCATATAAAACGGCAAACACCAATAATCCAATACCTGTATACCATTTAAAAGAAACATCTTGCTCAAATTTTGAAAAACCCTTATCCACCGCAATGTTTTGATCTGGTGCAAGCTTTTCCTGGAAAAGGTATATTGCGTGCGACAAACGAAGTTGTAAATTCTTAGTCGTATCTGCGTTCATGTTGTGAACACTGAGAGTTACCTTTGGAACCTCGCCATTTTCGATGCTTTCATCAAAAGTTGACGGAATTTCTATGAGCCCTGCAACCTTTCCGGATTCGTATTGCTTGGATGCCTTTTCGGGATCAGTCGTAAGTATTTCAAAATAAGAACCATCAACTGACTTCATTTCCTTCATCATATCAACGAACTGGTCACTATATATGCCTTCAGAACCTTTAGAAATGGCAACTGGATTTGTAAACGAAAGTTGTGCTACGAGCGAATACAAGAAAATAAACACAACTGGCACAATAATGCTTAAGATAAGCATAGCTGTATTACGAGCAGAAATTTTCAAGTCTTTTTCAACAATCGATCGGATAGCTGTCAACATATCAATCCCCCCTAATTTCTTAATTGTCTTCCTGTAAAGTGTAAAAACACATCATTTAAAGTAGGTTCTCGCATTTCAAAGCTCCCCATCACATCTGCTAGTGGCTCAACTTTTTTCATAATGTCAAAATGAGAATTCTTGTTAGGTATGGAAACCCGAACAGTCGTTTGATCTACTTTCGTATCATAATGAGAATGCAAATAATCGTATGCGGTTTGCGCCGATTGTTCCGAATCAAATTGAAATATCAACAGATTTTGGTGAATCTCTTCCTTAAGTGACTGCGGTGTTCCACGTACGACCTCTTCTCCATGGTCGATAATCATAATCTCGTCAGCAAGATATTCTGCCTCTTCCATATTATTTGTTGTGAGAAGTACCGTTTTTCCTTCGGAAGCAAATTCACGTATATGGTTCCAGATGGAGTTTCTGGATTGCACATCAACCCCAAGTGTCGGTTCGTCAAGCAGGATAATTTCAGGCTCCGTTATTAAAGCACGTGCAAGGGATAAACGCCGCTGCATTCCACCAGAGTACGTTCCAACCCGATCATGTTGTCGTTTTGTCAATCCAACTAGCTTTAATACTTTATCTGAATAATCATGCCACTTGTCTTTTTCCAGTCCATAGTACCCTGCATGAAATAACAAGTTTTCCCTAGCAGAAAGATCATTATAAAGAGCTGTTTCTTGTGGTACCACCGAAATTAAACGTCTAACCTTTTTCATATCTTTCATTGGGTCAAGTCCAAGAACTTTAACATTTCCTGCCGTTGGTCGGTTTAATCCATTAATTAAATTAATCGTGGTGGTTTTACCGGAACCATTTGGTCCTAATAAGCAAAACACTTTTCCTTTGTTGATATGAAGGTCTAAATCCTTTAATGCATAAAACGTGCCTCCCTTATTCTTGTAAGCTTGCTCCAATTTCGTCGTTTCAATAGCAACCATATATAAAACCTCCCATTTATTAAGTACTTACTAAATATATGAGCGAAAAGAAAGTATCAATCAGTTTTGATACCTTCACTTAACGCGTGAACAATGGTTTCTAAATATATCTTGTGCTCTTTTTCTGTACCCGTTTTACCACATGTGAGGAAATAAATAAATAATGACCCTATAAAATGCCTGGCCAATGACTTATAATCCAAATCCTTAATTTCCTTCTTTTCAGCCCTCTTTTCTAAAAATCCTCCAAGGGCTGTAACCCCTTGGTTAACGATTGCTTCAAATTTATATGCAATTTTTGAATTTCTTTGCGCCTCACCAAAAACCATCACAACAAATGATGATTTATTGACCATCAATTTTAACAACTTTTCACCCAGCCGATAAAGCGTCTGATCGATGGGAAGCTCATCATGAAATTGCAGAGTCTGCCGCACCTCCTCCAAGAAATTATGTTTTGTCAAAATCGCATTCAAAAGTTCCTCCTTTGACGAGAAGTAATGGTATATGAGTCCATCTGTTACACCAGCTTCTTTAGCAATGTCTTTAACTGTTGTTCCCGTGTATCCTCTAGTTGAAAACAACTCCAAAGCAGTATCAATTAAACTTTCTTTGCGTTGTGCCGATCTCTCAGATTGTTTTATTTTAATCACCCATTTTCTAATTTGCATGCATTTAATTAAGTACTTACTTAGTATTATACTTTTTAATTATTAGTTGTCAAGTCAAAAACTGTATGCTGAAAGGCTAGATGTTACATAGCATAAATCACCATCGTTAGGTATTCTTAATCAACATCACGAGTTTTACACAAAGTCAATCAAATTTGTCATGTAACATAAAATCCAACAAAAATAGCATTGTACGAGCTTTTTATGCAATGCTATTTTTGTTGTGTTAATTTCATATATTCATTTATTAACAAGTCTAATTGTTGACTGGTCTGAATAGTTGAAAGATGATTTATACCCTTTTCATCACTGGTCTGAATCATCCTTATTTTTAAGGATTTAATTTCTTCACTTAATTCACTTTTTGACTTCAAAGTTTTCACCACTGTGCTTTTGTTATGTAATACAAAATAGTTGCAATTAATTCTTTAGCAGTAGATCAATTATTTTGATAAGTAGTCGTATAAGACCACTAGAATAATTATTTTTATAAACGTCTCCTCCTTATCTTTCAATGTTTGTTTAATATGCCCTTCAGATACATACGCTTATGCGTAATAAATCACCCTCATTATAATGTACGCTTAAACGTAAAGTCAATATATGGGGAGATATTTGAATGAAGAAAGTTAAGCTACAAATTAATCAACTATTATATAATCGTAATATGTCACTTACTCAACTCCATGCTAAGACTAGTATCCGTCTAGCCGCATTAAGTGAATTAGCAAGTGGAAAAAGACAACGAATTCAGTTTGATCATCTAGAAAAAATTATACAGGCACTCGATATTGAAGATATGAATGAAGTGTTTTCTATTGTGGAAGAGGGTGAAGAAAATAATGTAAATTAAGCCATTTCATTTACATATAGTTGAATCAAAACTAACTATTTTAAAACGCTACATATTAGTTAATACACTAAACCACCACTTGTTCACCCTTAAGAGAGAAAATGGTGGTTTTAGATAAGTGAGAACTTTTTTCTGCAATCATCCCGTTAGTAACTTTTTCTAACGTTAATACAAGTTGCGAAATTTACGTTGTCTTCGTTGCATCATCCAAATATTTCATAGATAACCAAACTTGTATCCGATGCATCCACAATATTAAGGATAACAAGGCCACCATTAAAAGGAGGAAACTTGGATTGATAAGTTTTCTCCTTTTAGTTTGGTGAGTACTGGATATAAATAGTAGAAGGGGCTATCCCATAGCCTCTTAAATAAGGGGATTTTAATAATCAAATAATATTTTCCTCTTTAGAATAAGGGGAGAGTCTTTATCACTGACTATGCTGCGAGACAGCCGAAAGATAAGGACAATGCGTCAAAATTTAATGTTTGAATCAACCGGGATTTCTATAAATATTCTAAAAATCATAGAAACCCAGAAGCTTTCCTGCCATGAAAAATACGGTGATGATGAGAAAAACCCGAATCCATTTATCACCCTTATATATGGCAATATGACTTCCAACCCAGGCACCAAAGGCATTACCAACCGCCAAAGACAAACCAAGATACCAATTAATTTGACCGTGAATAATGAATACAAAAAGAGAAACCAAAATGTAAATTCCACCGACAAAAACCTTAATACTGTTTGATTTGACAAGATTAATTCCAAAAATCGCTGTTAAACCAGCAATTATAAAAAAACCGGCTCCTGCTTGAATAAACCCACCGTAAATCCCCACAAAAAAGAAAGTAGTGATACCCAACACTTTACGAATGATAGAATACTCGCCATTGCCAATCGCTGAAATTTTCTTTTCCGGCTTCCAGATAATAAATATAACTGTAATTACCATTATAACAGCAAGTATCCGGTTAAATAATTGGTCCGATATAGAGACGGCAAGGTTGGCCCCTATTACTGACCCTATAATAGCTGGAATGCTTAACAAGAAACCAAGGTTTTTGTCAAAGTATCCTTTTCTATAAAAATTTGTGGTCGCCGCAATGCTTTGGACCACTATAGCAACTCGATTGGTTCCATTCGCAACAGCAGATGGTAAACCAAGAAAAATTAAAACAGGTAGGGTTAAAAGAGATCCCCCTGCAGCCATTGTATTAATAATGCCTGCTATAAAACCTGTAATTAGTATTAGGAAAATATCTGTAAAAGACATAATAAACATCCCTTAGTTCGGTTTGGTAAAACAAAAAACTCAATATAAGAACTTCAGTCCGCCTAACCAAGATAGACGGACAAAAGAAGAATCTCAATCATTTATGAACTTAAACCAATTCTCGAACCTGTATAAACTGATTGAGGGTAAATCAGGGGACCGTTAGCAGCCTCTATTGAATGTGCACACCATCCTACCGATCGGCTAACCGCAAAAGTTGCTGTTAACAAATTGTTATCAAAACCAACAGCATTCAGCAGCGTGGCTGCATAAAATTCAACGTTGGTTATAAATTGTTTATTAGGCTTATATTCCTTAAGCAATTGTAGTGTCATTTCCTCAACATGAATGGCCAAATCCAACTTGTTGTCAGTTCCAGACAGTTTGATTGCGATATTTTTTAGTGGTAAAACTCGCGGATCCCGATACTTATACACTCGGTGGCCAAACCCCATGATTCTTTTCCCAGCTTCGATTTTCTCCCGTAACCACCGCTCCGTGTTTTCCTTTGAGCCAATCTCTTGTATATTCAAAGAAATTTGAGGTAAAGCTCCTCCGTGTAACGGTCCTTTCAATGCAGAGATTGCCGCAGATACTGATGAGACAATATCTGCCCGAGTTGATGTAATTACTCTAGCTGCAAAAGTCGAAGGATTCATTCCATGCTCCAAAGTTGAAATTAGATAAGCCTCTAGTGCTTGAATTTGTTCTAATTCGGGTTGAGTTCCCCTTATCATGTATAGGTAATTCGCAGTGTGACCTAAACGCATACTTGGTTCGACAGGCTTTCTTTTACAAATACGATTGTATCTATAAGCTATTATTGAAGGTATTTTAGCGCATATTGATAGCGACTGTTCTACCGTTGGGGGGAAACTGAATTCCCCTAAGGTCGAAATTGCCGTTCGAAGTACACTTAGCATATCAACATTTGTAGGAACAGTATCAATGATTTCTTTCACATGTTCCGGCAACGGACGATAAAGTGCCATTTTATTTTTAAAACTAAATAATTCATCTACAGAGGGAAGGTGTCCGATCAACAAAAGATGGACAACTTCCTCAAATACATGATTTTTCGCTAACTTCCCTACCTCGTATCCTCTATACTCAAGCAAACCTTCGTCACCGTCTATAAAACATAATTTCGTCTTTGCTACAGCAACATCTGCAAGATCAGTAGACGTGATCATACTATTTTTTCTCTCCTTTTGGTCGCTCTACCATATGAAGCATTATAGATCTCTTTTCCAAGCAACTCTCTCCTGAGTATTGCGGACAGAATGAGCCAGCTGTGCGGAGTTTTGAGCCACCGTTTGCGGACAATTGAGCCAGTGAATGCG
>NZ_JBCLVH010000013.1:0-106449 GCF_039548255.1 Lentibacillus songyuanensis | reverse complement strand
ACATTTTATGATAGAGTGCCTTTTCTTTTTTGGCTAGAATATCGCTCAAATACCCTCGAGAAATATTTTACACTTACATTTCATTGGGGATAAATATTGTTTGTTCGAACGAAAAATTTTAACTATAATTGAAAAGCATATTGGCGTATACTGGAAATATTGCATTTAGATTCGGCGCTTTTTGTGGTAATATGTCTCCGTAACTGGGTATGATTCTTGCACCTAATTTGAAGTGTTATGTTTATCAGAGATTGGAACATCCTATTAATGGCGATAGTCAGGAGGTTATGTAGATGATTTTTGGGTTAAAGGTAAAAAATATTTTATTCATATTGATCGGTTCAGCTATTTTTTCATTTGGCATTGTTCATTTTAATATGCAAAATAACCTTAGTGAGGGTGGATTTACCGGTATTCAATTGCTTCTCTACTTCTTATGGAACTGGGATCCGGCAATTACGAACCTGGTGTTGAATGTACCCGTATTTTTTGTTGGATGGAAATTTCTCGGCAGAAACACTTTTATGTACACAGTTATCGGAACGGTGGCTGTTTCGATCTTCCTGAGTATTTTTCAGATTCATCCGTTTGCTGTTCACCTCCAAAACGATATGACATTAGCTGCGCTGTTTGCTGGTGTATTTATTGGAATCGGTCTCGGAATCATTTTCCGTTATGGTGGGACGACTGGCGGTGTCGATATCATTGCTCGGATTGTCCACAAATATGCCGGCTGGAGCATGGGAAGGACCATGTTCATGTTTGACTTTATCGTTATCGCTACATCGGTCATTGCCTATCTCGACCTTGTAGAAGGGATGTATACGCTTGTTGCAGTCTATATTGGTGCAAGAGTTATTGACTTTATTCAGGAAGGTGCTTATTCCGCTCGGGGAGCAACGATTATCTCAAGTCATAGTGATGAAATCGCTCAAAAGATTATTGTTGAAATGGATCGCGGCGTAACCGTGTTAACTGGAAGGGGCAGCTTTACGGGAGAAACGCGTGATGTATTATATTGTGTCGTTGGTCGAAATGAAATTGTCAGGTTAAAAGGAATAATCGAAACGGTTGACCCTCATGCCTTCGTCGCTATGAGTTCTGTACATGATGTCGTTGGTGAAGGGTTCACACTAGACGAAAATAAAAACCCTATTCAAGAGTAGTTCATGATTATTAGCTTGTTCGCATCAAACAGCTAAGCCTTCTACGCTTTTCCCATAGGCCATAACTAAATACTTTTTCATTAAAGACGAACGATTATAGAATGGAAATGTAAAATATTCTTTCTAAAAGATGAATCTAGACATAGTTAATGGAAAATGCGACATAGAATGAAATGGTGGTTGAATTGCCGCTATGGAAAAACATGCCCCTCCAAAGGGGGATGTTTTTCCGTAGCTGGTATGGTGTGTGTCATTTTTTATAAATAGCCTAACCAGTCCGGGATCGCTACGGGCGGTGACTCCAGCGGGAAAGCGAAGACGATGAGACACCACAGTGAGCGTTCTTTGCGATCGAGTAGGCTCATCGCGAGCCCGCGGAAAGCATCCGCCCGTAGCGATCCCGGACGATGGGAGCAGCACTCGTATTTAAAAACCAACATCCTCCTTGTGTCACAATCTATAGATACTTGATACTTAAAAAAACCATCAACAAACAGATACTTCTTCCCTAAAACTTGATACTTTCCTAACGCGCAAAAATCCGAACGAATACAAATTGAAGAATTTGAATCATCGTTCGGATTTCCCTATAACCGAATGCTTTTATTCCAGGCTCTATATCTTATGAATAACGATGTTTCGCATGTTATTCCTGACTGGCGACATACATGAGAACAAAGCGCAATAATTCGGCAACTGCTACTAATGCTGCGGCAACATACGTTAATGCTGCTGCATTTAATACTTTCTTCGTCTCGCGTTCCTCATTATTGCGAATGATCCCGGTCGACACTAACTGTGTCATCGCACGGTTGGATGCATTGAATTCAACTGGCAATGTGACCAGTTGGAACAATACAGCTGCCGACATGAAGACAATTCCAAATAGCACTAAATTCATCATGTTAAAAATAAACCCAGCAATAATTAAAAAGAAAGATGCATTCGAGCCAAAGCTTGCTATCGGAGTCAGCGCACCTCTAAATCGTAAAAATGCATACTCTTCTGCGTCCTGAATAGCATGTCCTACCTCGTGTGCAGCAATTGCTGAGGAAGCCATCGACCGCCCATGAAAGTTTCCACTGGAAAGACGAACAACTTTTTTACGCGGGTCATAATGGTCCGAAAGAAACCCCTTTGTTTCCTCTATCTGCACATCGTAAATACCATTATCATGTAAAATCTTTTGTGCCACCTCAGCTCCAGTCATCTGAGATGAGGTTGGTTTTTTTGCATACAATTTGTAAGTATTTTTTACTTTAGATTGAGCCAACAGTGGGATAGCCATTAAAATGACTATATAAATAAGATATCCACCAAATCCAGCGAACATGTACATTCCTCCATTTATTTATTGTTCTAAGGTCAATTTTAGTCAAAAATCGTTAGAAAGTCAACGATTTGGTCCTTTCTTCTTTCTTTCTTCTCCTTTATATTTCCGATAACCAACATATGTCAATGTAACCGCAATTAACCCGCCAATAATAGCAATTAGCCAATAAAACACGCTCATATTATTGGTTGCCTCGGCATTCATGTTTGCCACTTGTAACGTTAAAGCGCTTGTTTTGACTGGTAAATACAACCAAAGGAATAAGAGGATGACAATTGATGAGAAAAACCGAATCACTAGTTGCAAAATATTCACAGAGATCACCCCACATACATCTTCTATCACCAATATATGTAGGGAAACTTACATTTATAACAGACAAATATCCTATCTAAGGTTACTTTAACCCGTAAAGGTCCAATTCTGTTCGGGCCTGCACGAAGCACGTTGTGTCGAACCCCCCACTGAATGAAGGTTCACTTTATTGTCTTCTGCTTTCTTAGGGTTAACCAATACGCAATCATTATCGATAAAATGCTAAGCCAAAATGTGAAATAACCAACTTCTTTCATATAAATGGTTAATGACCCGTACATAGGCATCATGCCAAATACATAGTCAATAATATCATTATGTAAGGTCCAAATAGCTGCCACCGTTAGATGACGTAGCTTTATGCGATAATAAGGTGCATACAACAAACCTTGAACAGCCATCGCACCGTGTGATGCAATTAACATGTATCCTTGCCAGCTTAGCGACCCATCGATATAGAGGGTCAACAAGTTCATGACGACCGCCCATATACCATATTTAAATAGAGTCACCATTGCTAGGGCTTCCATGTATGGTACGTTTTTTCGGATCAAAAAGAAAAAAAGCACAATCGTAAAAAACAGACTTGCGGTTGGGCTGTCTGGAACAAATATAAAAAATATAGGCGGAGTAATGGCTAACTGAGCCTTATACCAAATAAATCCATAAATGGTCCCCAATAAATTGATCATAAATAAAAAGAAAATGAACTTCCTGTCCTGTAATATGTACCTTACCATTTGTAATCCTTTCCATTTCGAATAATAAAGCTATTGTTCACCTAGTCATTACGTGCTTATAATTTCATTGAAGAAAAGCTTTTATGGAAAAAACACCTTCACCATTTAATATGGCAAAGGTGTTTTTAGCATACATTATTCTGCATCTTCGTTGACAGAAACAATGAAATCAGCCAATTGTTTTAATTCTTTATCGTTACCTTGGAATACACCTGGAGGCATGTCTCCGGTTCCTTCCTGGGCAATTGTCTGAATCTCGTCAGCAGAATGATCGATTCCAATCAGAGAAGGTGCAGATGAACCACCTTGTAAATCGTCACCATGACAAGATGCGCAATTGTCTTGGAAAACTGCATATCCCGGGTCATCTTCATCAATTTCTACATCAACTGTTGGTTCCGGCTTGTTGCTTTCTGCACGTGCTTCCCAATCAACATGTGATGCGGATTCATATGTTAGCCAAACCACTGATGCAACAGCAAGTAGCATCATGCCGACTGCTACTGGACGCTGATTTGGTCTTCTTCCCGGTCCATTGTCCAAAAATGGTGCCAGTAACAGACTGCCAAATGCAAGGCCGGGGATAACAAGAATACCAATTAAGATATATGGTCCACTTGCAAAATCGTATTTTAGCAGTTCATATAAAAATAAGAAATACCAGTCTGGTAACGGTATGTATCCTGCGTTAGTAGGATCTGCCATACCTTCCAGCGGTGATGGATGTGCGATGGTTAAACAGAGAAATCCAACCAGGAATACAGCACCAACCAACCATTCTTTCAATAAAAAGTTGGGCCAAAAAGCTTCTGTTCTTCCAGGATATTCTGAGTAGTCTTTTGGAATATTTGGTTTTGTATCGGCTGAAATTCGTGAGTCACCGACAAATTTCATTCCTTTTCCCTTGTGCACGGCTTTCCCCTCCTTTTATTTTATAGTGGTCCGGAAATTCCTTGTTTACGGATTAATAAAAAGTGAACAGCCATCAGAGCAAATAATCCTGCCGGTAAGAAGAATACGTGAATCGCAAAGAATCGTGTTAATGTCTGTGCACCAACAATACTAGCGTCACCGGATAACAGGATTTTAATCCAATCCCCAATAAATGGTACCTGCTCAGCAATTTCAAGTCCTACCTGTGTTGCAAAATAGGCTTTGTTATCCCATGGCAGCAAATAACCTGTGAAACCTAGCCCAAGCATACAGAAGAATAGCAGTACGCCGACCATCCAGTTAAGCTCACGCGGTTTCTTATATGCGCCTTGAAAGAATACACGCAAAGTATGTAAGAAAAGCATTACAATTACAACGCTTGCGCCCCAGTGGTGCATGCCTCTGACAATTTGTCCATGCGCAACCTCTGTTTGCAGGTAGTAAACCGATTTCCATGCATTTTCAATATCCGGAACATAATACATCGTTAAAAACATTCCAGAAAGTATTTGTATTACTGTTACGAAAAATGTTAACCCCCCGAAGCAATACACAAACGCCGAAAAATGGTGTGCGGGGTTAACATGTTCTGGTACTTCGTGATCCGCAATATCGCGCCATAAAGGCGTAATATCTACGCGTTCATCAATCCAATCATACATTTTCTGCAGCATAACTTATTACGCCCCCCCTCGTGGTTTTGCTTCTCCAAGGAACAACATTCCATCTTTTACTTTACTATCATAAACATCAAGTGGAGCCGTCGGTGGTGTATGTGGAACGTTTACACCATCTTTTGTATAACGTCCTCCATGGCATGGACAGTAAAATTGGTTCGGATAATCTTCACTGCCTTCCCACGATACAAAACAGCCAAGGTGCTTACATATTGGGGAAAGTGCGACAACATCACCGTTATCGTCTTTATATACCCATGCTGCTTTGTCAACTTTTGATTCATACCATGCATCGACTTGATCAATTTTCCAGTCGACACGCTGTGGCTCATCGGTAAGATCATCAACAGACATGCTGACATTTACTAAATCTCCTGATGTGGATGGCTGTAATACGGGATCAACGGCCATTCTTAACATCGGCACAAGCATACCAGCTGCCATAAATCCACCTACGCCTGTTAACGTATAATTAAGAAATTGCCGACGGGATACTTGTTGCTTTTTTTCACTCATGATTTTCCCCCCTCTATTCGTTTATCACGGACATAAAGATTTAATCAGATTACTAGGACATTACCATGATAGCGCAAACTGCTTGTCCGGTCAATAAATATTCCTTTTTGTAACAAAAGTTTCGTAATGTGTAAACATCTTTAAGCCCGCCGGCCGTTACCTTTTCCTAGTCGATCGTTTTTAGGTTTTTGTTATGACCAGTACGATTGAATCAATTCACTGATTTGACTAACCTGGTCACGAATAAATGATAACATCTCTTTGGATTGAATATCACCGGTTTGTATACCTGGCAGCCAAAGAAGTGTTCCATTTAGTTCCTGCTCGTGTCGTTTCCACTTAGCATCAAAGGTAACGAAAAAGACATGCTCAAAAGGCTGAGCTCGTCCATTCTCCACCCATGAATGCAATCGCTTGATTTCGGCATCCATTTCCTTTGTATTTAAATAAATGTAGCTTGGGCTTAGCAGGACTCTTCCGGTTAATTCTTTTTCGATTGCATTCGCAAAGATGCTCAGTACTTCTCCTTGAAAGGCACTTTTTTCAAGAGTTTCGTCATGTGCCAATTGAAACGGAAGTAATGGAATAATTAAAGTATCAACATATTCCTTGGCTTTTATGTATTGTTGTAAATCGTGTTTGCTCCATTGCATCTTGTATCAGCCTTTCTATATTATTTTACAAAAGCATGAAAAATATAAGTGAAAGTTCAAAAAGGGGGATAAAAAGGACTGAGGTCAGCTAAGCTTCCTGTCGAAGCGTCATTTTCATCGGACTTTTCGAACATCCTTATAAGCAAAGATCATCTTTCATAAATCTTACCGTATTCAGCCAAAAAAAATCAACCTATTGCTTCAGCAATTTAGGTTGATTTGGATTCTGCGCTTCAAGCTTATGTAAGCGTCTGGCCAGTTTTGTGAATTTTTGCTGATCTTTTTCATCCAATGCTTGATCGATTTCTTTTTGCAGTGCGTTTCTTTGATAATCATAGACTACTTTATCCAATAATTCCTTTGCGCATCTTTTATCCTTCTTTGTAATAAAATAATCTTCCGGAACAAAAGGATTTTCCTCTAAGACAGCAACGTACAGTTCATTTTGCTTTGCATTACGAAAATTCAATTGAATATATAAGGCTTCGTGCTGATTTAAACGAATATCATGGAATGATTTCTCGGCGTCAGTTGTCACTAATTGACTTTTATAAAAGCGGAACGGGACATCATTTGAACAATGACTGCTCATAATAATCGCTCGTGGACAGAATCTTGCTTCTCTAATAAAGTGAACATTAGCTAATAGTTCATCATGGTTAATCAAATAATTAAGAATCCATACACTTTCCCGTTTTTTTAATTGATAATGATTTAAAAACCATTGAATAAAGCTCTTTTTATCTTGTACAGAAATAGGAGTTTGCATCGATCGTTTCCTCCTTCACACCCAATTGAAAATGCTATCTATCTGTTTCATCATCCAGCCGGTGGTAAAATTCCTCTACCTCATAATCCTCTGGCTGTTCATATAGATATGCCTTGAAGATTGGCAGTGCATCCGCTATCCTCCCCTCCTCGGTTAAAAAGTACGCATATTCTTTTAAAAATTCACTATCTTTATTAAGGGTATTATATGCTTCCTGGTAATGGTTTAATGCATTTTTATATGAATCTGTTTCATTATAGGCCCGCGCTAATTCCCACTCGTATAGTGGATCGCTTGCCCCCGTTTTTTTGATTTCTTCAATTAGGTCGATGATGTCGGAATAGGAATCATTTGCTTTCAAGATTTCTATCAGGGAAAGGATGGCTTCTTTATAATCGGGATCCAGTGCAATTGCTTGGCGCATCCATTTTTCGCTTTCTTTATTTTCGTTTAATCGATAGGCTAATGAGCCAGCGTAGAAGAACAGCTCTTTGTTAAATTCATCAACCTGTAAACCTTTTTTTGCGGTTTTATAGGCCTCATTCGGCAGTTCTTCTGCTTCGTAGGCTTTGGCAAGCTGGTAATAAACTGTATGGTAATATGGATCTATATCAATGACATGTTCCCAAGCTTTGATCGAGATATCTTTTCTGCCTGCCTGAAAAGCGGTCAGCCCATATTTAAATAGGGTATCAGGGTCCTCGTGTCCGGTGTCTTGATAAATGGCCAGCGCTTGTTCATACTCCCCAATCGCAGCGTAGCTTTCTGCTAACCGTCCCGGAATCGAAACATTTGCCATTTCCTTTGTTACCCCAATAATTCTTTCATAATACGTGATTGCTTTTAAATAATCGCCAGTTGAAAACAATAATTCTCCTAAAGCGAAATCAATGATCGGCTCAGCAGGATTTAATTGTTTAGCAACTAATAATTTTTGTTCCGCTACTTCAAACAATCCTTGGGCCTGATAAAGATCAGCAAGCTGAATAAGTGCTTGCAAATAAGATTCATCGTCTTCGGAAATATCATTTAATAGTTGAATCGCTTTTTCATCATTTTCCAGTTCAATATAGATATCGGCCAGCGTAATTTTTATGTCACTTTCATGCGGATATTGCTGCAGCAGATCTTGTAAAATATTGCTCGCTTCTTCTAAAAATCCCCATTGAATAAATAACTCTGCAATCGTAAATCGTTCTTCTTCATCAGCTATCGGCAAATAATCTTCCAATAAAGCAATTGCCTCATCGCTTTTTTTACTTTCCATCAAATGGACAGCTTCCATAATGGTTTCCAAACGGCTACATCCTTTCGTTATCTTTCCTTAACTCTTCTTTTGATAAAGAAGCTATTTGGGGTGAAATTTTCTTTATCTCATTCTTATCGGGACAGTAAGCCCCCACTTCAAGATTTTGAGATAAAATTAAAAAAGTAAGTGGGAGTTAACTGCATGACAAAGGTACGATTCTGTTCTCAGCCTGCAGCACGCCTGCACTAGAACATCTGCGTTCGTTGAATGAAGTTTCACTTTATCGTAAACCGAAAAAGAACCCACGGTCAAGCGGATTCTTCGTGATGCAAAATATTAACCTAATGCTCCTGTCAGGTCCGTAAAGAAATCTGGGTAAGAAATGGCAATACAGGAAGCATCATCCAAATATACTTGCTCTGTTGCGATAAGCGAGGCGATCGATGCCATCATGGCAATTCGATGATCGTGGAATGTCCGTACCTTTCCACCACGCAGTGTTGCCTTCCCATGAATAACCAATCCATCATTGGTGGGTTCAATTGCAGCTCCCAAGGCAGATAACACCTCGACAACAGCGGCGATACGATCGGTTTCCTTTAAGCGTAATTCGGCGGCATCGCGAATAATCGTTGTTCCTTCAGCTTGAGTCGCCAAAAGAGCAATAATCGGGATTTCATCAATTAAACGTGGGATGATTTCTCCTTCAATAACAATACTTCTTAAATGACTATAAGAAATTGTAACATCACCCATTCGTTCACCACTAATGGTTTGCTCATTATTGATTTCCATGTTTGCGCCCATTTGCTGCATGACTTCGATCATACCTGTACGTGTTGGATTTAGTCCGACATTTTTAATGGTTAATCGACTAGTAGGTACAATAGCAGCCGCGGCAAAAAAGAATGAAGCCGATGATATGTCGCCAGGTACAAAAACTTCAGTTGCCGTTAATTCCTGCCCGCCAACAAGGGAAATTTCATCCCCAGATTGCTCTACGGTCGCACCGAAAGCATGCAGCATATTTTCCGTATGATTTCTTGTAGGGGTGCGTTCCATAACCGTTGTGGTTCCCTTAGCGAACAGTCCGGCAAGCAGTACAGCTGACTTAACCTGGGCACTCTTTACAGGCAGGCGATAACGAATCCCGGTTAATGTTCCTCCTCTAATCGATAACGGAAGAAATGAGCCACTTTTTCGTCCATCAAATATTGCTCCCATTTGTGTTGCCGGGGTTATCACACGGTCCATTGGTCGTTTGGTCAAATACGGGTCACCATAAACCGTGGTAAAAAAAGGTAAACCACTAAGTACGCCAAGCAACAGACGAGCAGTTGTACCTGAGTTACCAAAATATAACGGCACAACTGGTTCTGATAAAGCATCCATTCCCTGTCCATGAATGATGAGTCTTGTATCCTGCTTTTCTATGGAAACGCCTAAGCTCTGAAAAATCTTAACCGTTCGTAAACAATCTTCGCCATCAAGGAAATTGGTGACCGTTGTTGTCCCATTCGCCAAGGCACCAAAGATAACGGAACGATGTGAAATGGATTTATCTCCAGGTACACTAATTACACCAGAAAGCCCATTCTTGCTAGGCCTCAATTCTTTAACACTCATTCGACACACTTCCTTTTTCTTTTACGTCAACCGAGAATGATACCACTAATCATCCATAATGACCTCGTAACCTTTTCTCTGTAAGATACGGCTTGCTTCCAATCGAATTGCCTCTGTTGGAAAACTCAGGCGTAATACACCGGAAATACTGTCGTCACGTATTTCCAGTATTTCAATATTTTTGATGCTTAATTCTTTGGCAGCAATAATTTGCATTACCGACGCAACCGCACCGGATTGGTCAGGAATGTCCACATATAAATCATGAAATGACGGAATTGCCCCCGTATCATTTTTGCCCAGTCCATCCCGGTATTCCTTTGCTAGATTTAAATAGCCAGTCATTTGTTTATGTTGATTTTGATCAATCAGCTGTTTCAGTTCTTCCATTTCTGCTATCCAATCGGATAATAACTGGGACATTTTCTTACGATTATGATAAAAAATATCCTGCCACATTTCTGGATTACTGGAGGCGATGCGGGTTATATCTCGAAAACCACCCGCTGCCAGCTTTGGAATAAAGGAGTGGATATGCTCCCACTTCCTTGCCTGATGAACCAAGGATGATGCAATCAAATGGGGAAAGTGAGAGATTACCCCTGTCATCGCATCATGCTCACCTGGGTTTAGTGTAATAAAATTGCTATGTGTATTTTCTAATAAAACCTTTAGCTGCTCCACCTGTGTATCTGCTTTGTCATGTTTCATTGGAGAGAGCACATAGATCGCATTTTCAAACAAATGTGCTTTAGCGGCCATAATTCCTCTTTTGTGCGAACCTGCCATTGGGTGTCCGCCAATAAACGTGATGTTCGGATTCGTTAATTGGCTGGCAGCCATCATAACCGTATTTTTAACAGAACATGTATCGGTCATAATAACTGGATGATCCAGTACTACCTCATCCATTTGCTGCATGATGGTAATGGTTTGCGAAATAGGTGTCCCCAAAATGACGACATCCGCTTTTGTTAATGCCTTTGTAACTGATGCACTGGACTCATCAATAATCCCGCTCATCAGGGCGAATTCAATAGTTTGAGGGTTCGTATCATACCCGATGATATGGTGTTTATTCGATTGCCCAATTGCCTTGGCTAATGAACCGCCGATTAGCCCAAGCCCGACTACAAGTATTGTCTGCTTTGTCATGTTATCCCTCACTGCGAAAAATCATTTAATATCGTTTGTAGTTGTTTCATATCGTGTTCATTTCCAATTGTGATCCGAACTGTATTAGTCGGACAACCAATCGCTTCCCCGGGTCTGACGATAAACCCGCGTTTTAGTAAATAGGTAAATAGTTCGTTACCGGACACAGGCAGTTTAACGAACAAAAAATTGGTCTCTGAATCATCATATTCCCAGCCAATCCCATCTAGAAAACGTTGAAAGTCTTGTTTGATTGCAATATTTCGTTCATTCGTTTTCCGAATAAAATCCTGATCATCAATAGCTATTGATGCAGCCTTCTGGGCAAATGAGGATGTATTAAACGGCCCACGTACAACATTCAATTTGTTGATCAGGTTTTTTGCACCAATTCCATAACCGACACGTAATCCGGCTAGTCCATAAGCTTTTGAAAATGTTCGCAAGCATAACAGGTTCGAATATGATTTAATAGCTGCAATCGTATTATATTGTCGCTTAGGTTCAATGAACTCGTAGTATGCTTCATCAAGCACAACAAGAACATCTTGTGGACACTGTTCCATAAATGAATAAAATGCTTCTTCCGGAATCAAGCTTCCAGTTGGATTATTAGGTGAGCAGAGCCAGATTACTTTTGTTTGATCATCAATCGAACGAAGCATTCCTTGAAGATCGTGGTAGCCATTTACAGTTGGTATTTCCCTTACCTCTGCTCCTTCAACCAATGAATGGTGCTTATACTGTGGAAATGTTGGCGTCGCCATTACCGTATTCACACCAGGGTATAAAAATGTCCGGCAAATGATCTGTACCAGTTCATCAGAACCACTGCCAAAAACGAGCTGATCATCTGAAACCGTTAATGTTTTCGCCACCTTTGTCCGAAGCTCTGCGGCATGACCATCTGGATAAAGCTCGAATTGGCCAACTAATGATGACATTTGATCTCTCAATACTGGTGAATACCCAAATGGATTTTCATTGGACGCTAGTTTAACAATCTTGGTCAATCCATATTCCGCCTTCACTTCCTCCATTTGTTTCCCTTGTTTATAGGGTGCCATTTCACTTAATATTTGTTTTCCGTACATTACTCCTTACCTGCCTTTTCAATTAAATCCGGACGTAGTTGTTTGGCTTCATAATGGAATACATGGTGGATATCCTGCTGGTCAACCTTTGTATTCGTGACCATCATGACTCGAATACATCGCGGCAGACTTCCCGGAACCTCAATCTCCTGCATGCACATAACCGGAACATAGACCCAACCAGGAATTTGTCGCAATGACTTTGCCGGAAATGCTGCTGTTACATCACGTGTTACCGAGATGAATACATGGGAAATATCTTCTGGCTTAATCCCATTTCTATCCACCATTTCTTCAACCAATTCTTTTGTATTACTTACAATCTCGCGTTCATCATTTTTGCTAACAGTTGTTGCTCCACGTACACCGCGCATCATTTCCTCACCAGCTTTCTATAGAAGGATTCTAGTGATAATGTCATTTGCTGATCATCTATCTCTACATCTGCCAAATCGCCAATTTGTTTGATTAGCACCATATGAATCTTATTGGCAATCGATTTTTTATCAGTTTTCATTTTGTTTCGTAAGGGTTCCGTATCAAACGCTGGAAGCGATAATGGATAGTTATTCTGTTTTAACCAGTCATATAATTTCGCATATGGAAGACTAATAGAATAATGTTGTTCACTCACATGTAAAGCAAATAACGTCCCTATCGCCACCGCTTCTCCATGTGTTAATTTGCCATAGCCTAATTCGGCTTCCAACGCATGGCCAAGTGTATGGCCCAGGTTCAAATATTTACGAATTCCTGCTTCCTTTTCATCGGCTTCCACGATTTTCGCCTTGATTGACATTCCCCTTAGCAAATCACGTGCAAGTTGTTGTGTCGTCAATGTGGCAAGGTTTGTATGCATCAGTTCCTCGAAAAAGGTTGCATCGGCAATTAATGCCTCTTTGACAAGCTCGGCATATCCAGAGCGAATTTCACGTTCATCCAGCGAAGCTAACATTGCTGTATCATAAATAACGGCGCTAGGTGGATAAAAACTGCCAATCAGGTTTTTACCTAAGTCATGATTGATTGCCACTTTTCCGCCGACACTGCTATCATGGGCAAGAATGGTAGTCGGCATTTGGATATAATCGATTCCACGCATAAATGTTGCTGCAACAAAACCGGCAACATCGCCAACTACTCCACCACCTAATGCAATAATTAGTGACTGTCTATCCAGTCCGTTTGCAATTGCATCTGTAAGCAACTGGTAATACGTCTCAATCCCTTTTGCTTGCTCACCGTGCTTAATGATCGAATGAAACACCTGTGCATCAGGAGGCAGGCCTTGCAGACAATCGTTAAGGTACAGATCGGCAACCGTATCATCTGTAATTAGAAAAAAGGATGAATAGGTCTTTGGTAATAATGCTGGGATCGAGAACCGAAGATCCTTCTCCACATAGATGAAATATGGGTGGGTGCTTGTTTGGACGAAAAGTTTATCCATTAAAAACACCTTGTTTCTTCACGATAGTCCGCGATCGTCCGTTTGAGCACCGGGAACTGGTCGTGCGGGAATTGTTCTAAAAGTGTTCGTGCCAATTCAAAGGCCACGACATGCTCCATTACAACAGATGCGGCTGGAACCGCACAGGAATCAGAACGTTCAATACTCGCGTTAAACGGCTTCTTCGTTTCAATATCGACGCTCTGTAAAGGTTTATACAAGGTTGGGATTGGCTTCATGACACCTCGAACAACTATAGGCATTCCCGTTGTCATTCCACCTTCAAAGCCACCTAAACGATTCGTCTTGCGATAGTAGCCCTTCTGTTCGTCCCAAGCAATTTCATCGTGAACCTCACTGCCGTTTTTTCTCGCGGCTTCAAAACCAATACCGAATTCAACACCCTTAAACGCATTAATACTTTGCACGCTGCCAGCAATCCGGCCATCGAGTTTACGGTCATAATGGACATAGGAGCCAACTCCCGCCGGCATCCCTTCTACATATACTTCACAAACACCGCCAATCGAGTCACCTTCTTTTTTTGCTTGATCGATGGCATCCATCATTTGTTTTTCCACTGATTTATCAAGGGTACGCACTGGAGAGGCCTCCTGGAGCTCAAAACGTTCCTTCGTCGATAGTGCAGGATCCTCAGCTGCCTTGATCCCGGCAATTTCCTTTACATAGCCAACAACTTCAATGCCAAGCTGTTTTAATAATGTTTTTGCAACAGCTCCCGCTGCGACTCGTGCAGCGGTCTCTCTGGCCGACGAACGTTCCAGTACATTACGCATATCGCGATGTCCATATTTAAGAGCCCCATTTAAATCGGCATGCCCTGGTCGTGGTCTGGAAACTTCACGTCTGATTTTTTGGTCATCCGAAATGGGATCTTCTCCCATAATATCAGTCCAGTGTTTAAAATCATCATTATGTATAACCAGGGCAATTGGCGACCCTAATGTATAGCCGTGGCGAACACCACTCGTAATTTCTGCCAAGTCCTTCTCAATTTGCATTCGTTTACCGCGGCCATGCCCTTTTTGTCTCCTAAGTAAAGATGCGTTTATATCTTCCTTTAGCAATGGCATATTGGAAGGGATACCTTCGATGATGGTTGTTAATTGTTTCCCGTGTGATTCTCCTGCAGTTAAGTAGCGCATATTATATCCTCCATCTAAGCAATTTTGTATAACTATATCATATCCCATTCTAAATGTGGCACTAATTTAGGAAGAATTTTAGTTATATGTAAATAATAATTTACAATTATATGACTAATCCACTATTTTTGCAAATGGAATATAAACAAATTCTATTTACCAAGTATTTATATTTCGGGTTGTTCTTATTGATTTGAGCAGCATAGAACCTAAATTTTGATGCCCTATCTTCTTAATAAAAAAATACTCTTGGGAAATCCCTAAGAGTATAAACCGGGTTCTTTTTTATAAAAAAATGTGTTTTGTAGCGTTAAACCATATTTCTGCGGGCTGAAAATTTGTTCGGTACTGCCTACAAAAAGTACTCCATTATCGGCAAGCGCATTGCTAAACGATTGATAAATGATTTCCTTTGCTTGATCTGTAAAATAAATTAACACATTCCGGCAAATGATCAGGTCGACCTGTTGTGGGAAACGATCAGAAAGTAAGTTATGTTTTTGAAATGTCACTTGTTGCTTTAATTGTGGATCAATTTGGAATAGCCCATTTTGTTTCGTGAAATACTTATTCTGCAGATGCCGCGGAAGATCTCTTAATGATTGTTCCGTGTAGCTGCCCTGCTTCGCCTTTGCCAACACTGTTTCATCAATATCACTAGCTCGTATATGCAGCTTTATATTCGGAAAATATTCTGCACCCAACAGTGCCATACTGTATGGTTCTTCTCCCGTTGAACAGGCTGCACTCCAAACGGTAAGCTTGCGTTTTACCTTAGTCAATTCTGGTAATACTTCATTCTTCAGAACTTCCCAACGTTTTGGATTCCGGTAAAATTCAGAAACATTAATGGTAATGCGATCCATTAATTCCTGGAATAATTGCTTATTCTTGTCTAACGCTTGAAAGTATTGATAAAAATCAGTGTAGCCACGTTTGTCTCTAAGGGAAGTGAGCCGCCGTTTCATTTGTGTTTCTTTGTACAGCTTTAAATCAACACCAAGCTTTTGTTTCATTTGTGAAACAAATTTACTGTATCCCTCGTCCATTCCCGTTCCCCTCTACAAAAAATCTAAAGAAACCTCCGTATATGACGGAGGCTACTGCATTAGTAAATCCACGTGCTGTCTTGTTTCTGATAGGATAATACATCATTTTCATTGAAAAACAGACCAATTTCCCGCTCTGCACTTTCTGGGGAATCAGAACCATGAATAATATTTTTACCGACTGTAACTCCGAAGTCACCACGAATGGTCCCAGGTGCTGCTTCAGACGGATTGGTCTTACCCATCATTTCACGAGCAGTTGCAATCACATTTTCCCCTTCCCAAACCATTGCAAAAACAGGTCCAGATGTGATGAAATCGACCAATTCACCAAAGAATGGACGTTCCTTATGTTCCCCATAATGTGTTTCAGCCAGATTTGTCGGGATGTTCATTAATTTCGCGCCAACAAGCTGAAATCCTTTTCTTTCCAGGCGAGTAACAATCTCACCGATTAAATTACGTTGAACACCATCTGGCTTTACCATTAAAAATGTTTTTTCCATTTTTCCACCTCTTCAGTATGTATAAGTTTTATTGTGTCAGATGCACCTATAAAATAGTAACAAATTTCGACGCAAATGACAATAAAGTGAAACTTCATTCAGTAGGGCTGGCGTACAGGACGTGCTAGTGCAGGCGTTGTCACAGGGCGTGACGGTTTTAGCCTCCCTTTCCTCTCTCACTTATACTAAGGAACAAAGGCTAAGTTCTCAGGCATCTGAGTTGCAACGCCTTTGTGAGCTGCATCATGCAGGCTGAGAAGAGAATCGGACCTTAACGGGCAGTTGGCCCCACTTATCTTTTTTAATTCCATCTTAAAATCTTGAAGCGAGGGTCTTACTGCCTGTTAAGGTGGGATAAAGTGAAACTTCATTCCGTGCGATGCCTCTCCCCCGCTGATTTAAACACTCCCCCTAATTGGTGCATTTTTGTTTCATAGTTGACTGCGACGTTGAGATAATTACATGCGTCGCTTACCAATATACTTGGCAACACTTCTTAACGCATGCTTTGCTTTCACATTTGGCAGCTGTTCGACAATGTTAAGTGCCTTTACCAAATAACGATTGCTAAACGCATACGCGTACTGAATAGCATCCGTTTCATGCAATTTGGTTATTAGGTTTTGCATCTGTGTTTGAGAAATTGTCTCGGGACTCAAAAATGCTCTCTGCAACAGCCGGTTAAAATCTTCATCTTTCATCGCGTACAAAACAGGTAAGGTAATATTGCCCTGCAAGAGATCATTCCCAGCTGGTTTACCAAGCTCTTGTGCAGATGACGTAAAATCAAGGATGTCATCAATAATTTGATATGACATGCCAATATAATAGCCATATTGGTACAATTTATTCGCTAACCCTGCTGGTACATCAGCTGCGATTGCACCTAATTTACAACTGGTTGCAATTAATAAAGCTGTTTTACGCTTGATTCGACGTAAATAATCCCGCAATTGTTGATTCCAGTCATACTTATCTTTTATCTGCTCGATTTCGCCCATGCATACATCCACAATTGTCTTGGATAACACATGGTGAGCCTGGTTTTTTTTTAACGAGGTAATTGTTTCTAACGACCTTGCTAGTATATAATCACCAGCATACATGGCGACACGGTTATCATATAATTGACGAATGGTTGGTTTTCCCCTCCGCAATTCAGCATCATCGATCACATCATCATGAACAAGAGTTGCCATATGAATTAGTTCCAACGCTACGGCTACCGTCTTCATACGTTCGATGTCATAGTTACCAAATTGCCCCGACAGCAGAACAAATACAGGACGGATTCGCTTACCGCCCGCGTTCAGCAATTGTGTCGCTGCATTGCACAAAACAGGATGTTCAGCCTGGATCGCATTATTTAATGCCGCTTCAATGTGATCTAAATCTTTTTTTAAGTATCCATATGTTTTCGCTATTTTCATGCATGTCACCTTTAATGTCTCACTATTGTTTTAATATAAATCACGCCACTAACCGGGGGTTATGCTTTTGTGCCCATATGCATCGCCGCTGCCCCGCCACTGTAACTTTTGACTTGAACCTGGGTAAGCCCGGCTTGGGAAAACATTTGTTTCAGTTCTTGTTTTCCAGGAAAGTCCTTTGCTGATTCGTGCAGCCATGCATATTCGTCATAACTTTTTGCCAGCAAGCGGCCAATGAATGGCATGATAAACCGGAAATAAAAGTAATACAGTTGCCTGTAACCAATTAAAGCAGGTTGCGAAGTCTCTAGACAAACTACTTTCCCTTGTGGCTTTACTACACGGTACATTTCCTTTAAAACGTTCATGTAGTCCGGAACATTTCGTAATCCGAAGCCAATTGTAACGTAATCAAAGGTATTATCTTCAAATGGCAAATCCATCGCATTTCCGTAGATAAAGCTAAGCTGCTTCATTGGAAAGGTGTGCTTTTGCTTTTCTTTGGCAACCTGTAGCATATTTTCACTAAAGTCAAGCCCTATTACGGTTCCTTTTGGTCCTACTTTTTTCGCTAGCGCCAGAGACCAATCTCCTGTTCCGCAGCATACATCAAGTGCTTTTTGTCCATTTGCAACCTGCATCCGATCCATGACATCTTTGCGCCATGCCTTGTGGCGCTGAAAAGAAATAACGGAATTCATCGTATCGTAATTATTATAAATTTTTTCAAAGACGTGATGGACACGTTCCTCTTTCGTTTCTTGCATCATTTACCCTTCTTCCGCGTATTTTGTTTGTCTAGCAGGAGGATTCTTTAATTGGCAAGTAAGATGAGCCTTTATATCGTGATAGCCTGTTGGAAGTTGAGCAACGGTCGTGGTCAAACGGTCGTTAAGGGTGGTGATTTTTACCTCCAAAGCAGTTAGGAGTTCTGACTTGTCTTTGGGCCACCAGGCAAATAACGGTGAATATCCTTCGCAGAGCAATAATTGTTTTTCAAGAACTAACCGGTTATGCAGTAACCAATCCTCTATCAAACTGGTTAGTGCCTGTTCTTTGACATACGCTGCTGTGCGAACAAATAATAACGATTCCACTTTCTGCACAATCTGTACATAGTCATTAAAGGAATCAGTTGCTAAATAGTATAAGTTCATTTTTGCTTCATTAATTTCTTTAATCGCTGAAGCAAGTACATGTATCATATCAAGGTCATTACTATTTGCTAGTAACGAATAATAGAGCCCGCTATAGTAATCTCCAGCTAAAACTGCTAACTGTTTTTCATGCTTTTCCTGTTTACCCTCATCAGGTGTAGTTACTTTCACGACTGTATCATGTGTATCCAATGCTATTTGAACGAGCATCGTGGTAATGATGTAATTGTTTTTTTGCAACGCTGACAATTCCGCATGATTCATGACAGATAGCAAAACGAATAGCTTCTCTTCTGGTATAACAGCCTTTTTCATATGCTTGTCCAAATATGTATGTTGGAGTTTATCTATAATTAATGCTTGGAGCTCTTTCATTTGCGTATCTGATGTGTTCAATCGTCATCACCTAAGCCTTTTCTCTAAGTTTACTGATATAGAGACAGCAAGAAATCTGCTTTTCAAGTAGAAGGATTGGGTAATCAAAGTTGCGTTTTACAGCCATTTTTATAACAAGACCAAAAAGTCCGCCTCGAAAAAGCAACTATTCAGTGAGCGGTGTTAAGGCCGTTAATGTGTTAAAAATGGAAGGTGCAGCCTTTCATCTTCCCATCAGTCATTATAGCATAATTTTATCGTAAAACCCACACAACGTGGAAATAACTATTACTTTATAACGCGATCCTTTTCACTCTCCCGCTCTTTTCTCTTACAATTTATCCGTATGGAAGGTGAATTAAAGTAAAACTTCATTCAGTGGGATTTCTGACGGAACTGACACGTTCTAGTGCAGGCGAAGACATAAGGATGTGGCGTTCTTAGTCTGCCTTTTCCTCCACTTTAATAGAGGAAGGAACAAAGGTATGTTCGCAACATCTGAGTTATGAGCGATTATGACCTGCATCATGCAGGCTGAAACAGAATCGGACCTTTGTCATGCAGTTAACTCCCATTTATCTTCCTCAAAATCTTGAAGTGGAAGTCTTACTGTCCGTTAAGAGTGAGATAAATAGAAAAAGGGTGCGTCTTGACGCACCCTTTTTCCGCCCTATGTAAGTCCATTATTTTACTGTGTCTTTTAGGGCTTTACCTGGTTTAAACGCTGGAACCTTGCTTGCAGGTATTTCAATTTCTTCACCAGTTTGTGGATTACGGCCTTTACGAGCTGAACGCTCACGTACTTCAAAGTTTCCAAATCCAATCAACTGTACTTTTTCACCTTGTTTTAGTGAATCCATGACAGATTCAAAAACTGCATCAACAGCTTTTGTAGCATCTTTTTTTGACAGTTCGCTTTTCTCGGCAACCGCATTTACTAAGTCTGTTTTATTCATGACATTCACCTCCTCCCAAAGAGTCTGGAATCGACATTGGTATTCAAATAAATCATGATGTCTTCATTTGTTAACCAAATTGCCTTCTTTTATACTTTCGAGTCACCTTTTTCATTGATGACAAGGCTTATAATAACTGAGTTTGCAACAAAATTCAACAATAAGATCACATTTTATCGCTAATTATGAGGTTTTTTTGTGATTTGCCCATCATATTTGGAAAAAATGAGGAACTCGCCTTGTGTCAGCGTATAAGCCTTATTATATCTATACGACGTAAATACTGAATTTCCTGCTGTTTATTAAAAAAAATGCCCAAAAAAAATAGCAGCGTTTTAGCTGCTTGTCTTGAACCTTATAAATTTATTTCAATGGTTAGTTGACGAGTCAAGAGCAAAGGAAGTTCGACTAAGAGCGCGACGTCTTGACCTGCATCCTGTTACCCCTCTTCAGGCTCCAGTGACTAGTGGCCAACACCCACCTCCGTATGATAAGTTAACATCGGTTTGTAGATGAAGGAAGGCCGATTAAATACGGCCTTTGCATCCACCAAGTCTATCCCTGTTGCAGGGACATGTAACATTATCCCCTACGGTAGGAGGTTTGATTAAGACCATTGCTATGCGCAACAACACCGAACCCACCTGCTTGGCAGGGCGTAATCCATACGTTGCTAATCGGGAGCCTCCACCTTTGGGTTATAATATAATGGCGATTAATCCGCCTGATCCTTCATTGATGATGCGTTCCAATGTATCTTTTAGCTTATACCGTGCATTTTCTGGCATCATAGCGATCTTTGCTTGAATGCCTTCTCTGACGATCGAGCTGAGTGAGCGGCCGAAAATGTCTGATTCCCAAATGGATAGTGGGTCTTCCTCAAAGTCTTGCATCAGGTATCGGACAAGCTCTTCACTTTGTTTTTCTGTTCCAATGATTGGAGAAAACTCCGATTCTACTTCCACCTTGATCATGTGGATGGACGGGGCCACTGCCTTTAAACGTACTCCGAAGCGTGATCCTTGGCGAATTATTTCTGGTTCATCAAGTACCATATCTTCTAAACTTGGAGCTGCAATCCCATATCCTGTCTGTTTCACCATTTGCAATGCACCAGAGACTTGATCATATTCCCTCTTAGCATAGGCAAAATCTTGCATTAATTCAAGTAGATGGTCTTTCCCGCGAATCTCTTCACCAACAATTTCTTTTAGGATTTGATCGTATAAATCATCTGGTGCATGGAGATCTATTTCCGCTACCCCATCCCCCATCTCCATACCGGCAATATTGGCCCGATCAATGTATTCATAATCCGTGAAGTGGCCAACAATATTATCGACATCCCGAAGACGTTTGATGTCTTTTACAGTTGTTTGAATGGCATCTTGATAATTCGTACGGAGCCAATGATTCTCCCTTAGCACCATTACCCAGCTTGGCAAGTTAACATTGACTTCCAATACAGGAAATTCATATAATGCTTCACGCAGTACATTATGAACATCGTGTTCTGTCATCGATTCAATACTCATGGCAAGCACTGGAATATCATATTTCTCAGCGAGCTCTTGTCGTAATAATTCCGTATCCTGACTAGATGGTCTTACCGAGTTGATAACCATGATGAATGGCTTGCCTACTTCTTTTAATTCATCGACGACCTTTGCTTCGGCATCAACATAGTCACTACGAGGGATTTCGCCAATGGTTCCGTCAGTGGTTATAATAACTCCCATCGTAGAATGCTCTTGAATAACCTTTCTTGTGCCAATTTCGGCAGCATCATGGAATGGGATGGGTTCCTCATACCATGGTGTGTGAATCATTCTTGGTCCATTCTCATCCTCAAATCCTTTGGCCCCTTCTACAGCGTAACCCACACAGTCAACTAGTCGTACGTTTACATCTAAGCCTTCATCCACGTGAATGGAAACGGCCTGATTAGGCACAAATTTCGGCTCTGTTGTCATAATCGTTTTACCTGCTGCACTTTGTGGTAATTCATCCAGTGCCCGGCTGCGATCATTCTCATCCTCAATATCCGGCAGAACAACCTGTTCCATAAATTTCTTAATAAACGTTGATTTGCCTGTCCGAACCGCTCCAACAATGCCTAAATAAATATCTCCATTCGTCCGTTTCGAAATATCTTTAAAAATATCAACTCTTTCCAAACGATCCCCTCCCGATCTCCATTACATTTACTAACGAACAAACTACGAATAATTGACATTACAAGTCTATGATGTTGTCCTATCAAATTATGCCTTAAATAAATAGAAAAATATAAAGTAAAACTCCATTCAGTGGATTTTCCACTTACAGCACGTTGTAGAGGAGGCAAAGAGACAAGCTGATAGCATCCATATCCTGGGCCACCTCCCCCACTGAGTCAAGGGAACATAGGCTAAATTCTTAGATGTATGGGTTACATCGCTTTTGTAACCTGCATCGTGCAGGCTTAGAACAGAATCGGATCATTGTCATGCGGTTGTCTCCCACTTACTTTTTAAATTTCACCAAATCTTGAAGCGGGGGGTTAACTGCCCGTTAAGAGCGGTATAAAAAGAATCTTGCCTCTCCCCGTTTCAGATACATTCAGCATTAGAAAGGACCGAAATAAATTGTTTCTTGTAAACATATTTAGTCGAGCAAGCGATAATAAATGCAGCAAATAAAATCCCTTGCCACAATATATGCAGCAAGGGAGATTATATGCTTATTTATTCGATTGTAAAAAGATGGGTTCGCCTTCATGTACGGTGTATGGAAGCGAGTAAGCCGGCACGAATGGTGCATTTTCTGCTAATAGATTTCGGATATCGTCCCCTTCTGTTGCGTCATGTTTGCTCTCTTTTAATGCATCATACAGATCCATTCGATAATCAACAAATAAATCACCCTCTGTGTTCATGATAAGGGGCAGATTTTTTCCTGAGTAGGGGCTTTTTACAACCGGTTCGCTGTCAAGACCTAACTTTTTATAATTTAATTTGTATATTCCTTTGGTAATCTGTTCTCCGTATGGAGGATACAAATGATCGTTGCGGTAAATATCCAACTTTACCCCGACCGAACGAATCGTTTCTGTTAGACGCAGATCGATTAATTTGACGCGGGGATTGTCCTCTGGTGTGATCAATGCGTATTGATAGACTCCACCGTTTTCATACGCATTCCCCGGTGTTTCAGTGATCAAATGCTTTTCTTTTAAAGCAGTAAAATCAATTAAGTATTTTTGAAAAATCGGTGTGTCTTCTTCTTTTGTTTTGATCGGAACTAACCCGTTTGTCTGTTCCCGGTATTCATCAACAGCTTTTTGGACCAATTCCAACTGATCTTCGTTTGGCGTTTGGTTTTTTTCCAGCTTATTTTCCGGATATAAACATCCGCTTAACAGGATAATCACCATCATCAACATCATACAAACACGTAAATATGTAAATTTCATCGGCATATCCTCCTAAGCTGGCCCGCTAAAGACAATATAAAATATAATAATGCCACCTAAAATGAAACATAGATAGGCAAATACTGAAACAATACCAGCAAAAAATCCCCTTAGCTTGTACCTGCTTAAAAGAATCAAACCGATTGACACTAAAAGCAGTATAATACCAGCAAAGGATATCCACATTTTTATCAAGCCTACTGTCATATCCTCACTCCTAAATCAATACACATAATCACTGACAAGCTATTATAACACAGCGAAATCTCCAAAAGCACGAAAAGACCTTTAATGTGTACTAAAGGTAGCAGTGTCATGTCAACGTTTGGCATAAGGTAAAAGTTCCTGAGATGAAGGGGGCCAGCTTCATCTCAGATTGACTAAATAATACCCACAACATCTCTATCCATGAATGCTTGTGCGATTTATCTTATGCGATTCTTTCTGACTTTGTATCCTCATATGCCCAGTATCCCTATTTTTTATTGAATAGTTGATTCATCGATTGCATATCCATCGGCATTTTGTTCTTAGTAATCGATTGTACGATTTTATCCTCTTTTTCTTTGGACAATGGTTTGTTTGCCATTTTTGATAGCCTCCGCACTAGATCTCGAACGGTTTGCTCATCTGAAAAATCTGCATTTTTCACGGAATCTGCTACTTTATATACTTCACTTGGGTCGATGTTTGCCTTTTTGTTTAATTTATCGAATAACCCCTTTTGAAAATTGCTCACTTGCTCGCCTCCTTGCAACTGTTAATTCATCATATTATATGCAAGAGGTGAGTGAAAGTGAGTGTGCTAACAGCCAGTAATTTCGGAAGCGCGCACGTTCAGAAATCTGAAATTCAAGACGAGTATCGATTACTTAACAATACAGCTAAATCATCCATTTCTTCCCTTTTTGTTCGGTTCATTAATTGATCGACTACATCTTTTGGTTTTGCTTCTTCAAACAATATTTTATGAATACCATGGGTAATTGGCATTTCAATTCCTTGTTTTTCTGCGAATTGATTGGCAGCCTTAGCTGTTCGAACACCTTCGACAACCATACCCATTTGGCTTAGTACCTGATTAAGCTTATTTCCTTTCCCCAACAAGTTACCAGCACGCCAATTACGGCTGTGTACACTTGTACAAGTAACAATTAAATCACCGACACCTGGCAAACCTAAGAAGGTTAACGGGTTGGCACCAAGGGAAGCACCAAGTCGGGCAATTTCTGCTAAACCTCTCGTAATAAGGGCTGCTTTCGCATTGTCCCCATACCCTAAACCATCAGATATTCCAGCGCCAAGCGCGATAATATTTTTCAGTGCACCACCAAGCTCTACACCTACGACATCAGGACTGGTATAGACACGAAAGGTATCACTCATAAATAAATCCTGGGCAATTTTAGCATTTTTTTCATTTACAGATGAAACAGTAACTGTTGTTGGTTGACGTTTGCCAACTTCTTCTGCATGACTTGGTCCGGAAAGTACAACAATATCATCGACTGTGTATCGTTCCATTTCTTCTGCAATCATTTCCGATACCCGTTTTAAAGTTTCCGGCTCAATTCCTTTTGATGCATGAATGATCGTTACCTTTTCATCCATTAACGTATCTAATTGGCTGCAAACTTCCCGAATGGCCTTGGTTGGTACGACAAGAACAATGGCAGAAACATCTTTAATAGCCCGTTGTAAATCATCAAATGCGTTAATTTTTTCCGGGATCATGATTTCCAGGTATTTTTCATTTTTATGGGTGGTATTGATCGCATCAGCCTGTTCTTTACGATGTGTCCATAACCGCACATCATGTCCATTATCAGCCAGTACAATGCTTAATGCAGTACCCCAGCTTCCAGCACCTAATACAGCAACTTTTGCCAAAATAGTTCCCTCCTATTCCCTTTTTCTTGCAAAGATTTTGATTGGTGTACCAACAAATCCAAATGCATCTCTTATTTTATTTTCCAAGAATCGTTTGTAGGAAAAATGCATTAATTCCGGATCATTTACAAACACAACAAATGCTGGTGGTTTCGCTGCTACCTGTGTAGTGTAGAGAACCTTCAACCGCTTCCCTTTCATAGTTGGTGTCGGATTCATTGCCAATGCATCCATGATGACATCATTCAATACATTGGTTGGTACTCGTTTGGCATGATTCTCGCTGGCTAAATTGATAGCTGGCAACAGGGTGTGTAACCGTTTTTTTGTTTTCGCCGATAAAAAGACGATTGGTGCATAGTCCAGAAATTGGAAATGCGCCCTGACCTTCGTTTCAAATTCTTTCATTGCTTTTTCGTTTGACTCGACGGTATCCCACTTATTGACCACAATGACAATAGCTCGCCCAGCATCATGGGCATATCCTGCAATCTTCTTATCTTGTTCGCGTATGCCGGTTTCCGCATCAATTAAGACTAAAACAACATCTGAGCGTTCGATAGCCTTTAATGCACGCAATACACTATATTTCTCCGTCGTTTCATATACTTTTCCACGCTTACGCATCCCGGCCGTGTCAATAATAACATAATCTGTTTCATCCCGATGCAATTTGGTATCAATTGCGTCTCTAGTTGTACCTTCTATTTCACTGACAATGACTCGATCTTCGTTTAAAATGGCATTTACTAACGAGGATTTTCCCACGTTGGGCCGGCCAATTAAACTGAAATAGACGGTATCTTCATTTTCATCTTCCTTCTCACGCTCCGGAAAAAGTTCCACGACGGCATCCAGCATATCACCAAGGCCAAGGCCATGCGCACCGGAGATTGGAAATGGCTCGCCAAATCCCAAAGAATAAAATTCATAAATTTGTTCTCGCATTTCTGGATTATCTACTTTATTTACCGCCAAGACAACGGGCTTGTTTGACTTATATAATAGCTTAGCCACTTCTTCATCAGCAGCAGTAATCCCTTCTCGTCCATTCACTAAAAAGATAATGACATCCGCTTCATCAATAGCGACTTCAGCTTGTTGGCGCATTTTCACCAATAATGGTTCGTCACCAACTTCAATTCCTCCGGTATCAATTATGTTAAAGGTTGATGTTAGCCATTCTCCTTCTGCATAAATTCGATCCCTGGTTACCCCTGGGATGTCCTCTACAATTGATATTCGCTCGCCAACCAGTCGATTAAAAATGGTTGACTTTCCAACGTTTGGTCTTCCTACAATTGCTACAACAGATTTCCTCATGAAAGGAACATCCTTTCTACTCTTTCTTTCTGTGTCGGATACAGCCTGGTTATATACGAAAATAGCTCTTGTATTTCCTGTACTGTCACGCACTGTGTACAACCATTTTCGACAGAATGACACTCACTTCACTTATTCTAGCAAAAGTACCTGCCAATCACAATGTTTTTCCTGATATCAATTCTCATCAGCCGTTCAACCTTTTTTGTACTTTATTACTTACTGGTTGTGACGGCTGGTTCAACCGTTTTGTTGTTTTGTATAACGCCAGTTTTCCTTTATGCAGGATTTCAAGAATAGTAAGGAACATGAGATACACAAATATCATATCAAAAAAAGCCATGTCTCCAATGGTTTCCTGAATCGAATAACTTGCTAAAATTAAACTATAGTATATTTCCCCAAACGTTATGCCAATTAATCCTACCGCTAATTTATAATCCATCCGATTTGTGATGGTAGAAACAAGAATAATAAGAATAAGTGGAATAAGCACATATCGTGGTAAAAACATCCAAATAGGAGTAATCTGTTCCCAAAATAAAATACCTGTATACCCTAAACAAATGGTAAAGGAAGCAAACAATAAATAGAGCGATTGAGCGACCCCATGAAAGAATATAAGAGACGCCAATAGAATAACAAACGACGGAGTAACTTGATAGCCACTGATTGCCCAAGATGCATTGGAACCGCAAATTAACAACAATATAATACAAGCAAAAAAAGTTCGCCTGCTTCCCTTTTTCATAAAAAACGTCACAATGATCCATAGTATCCAAGCAAACCATAAAAAGATTAGTCCATCCGACAATAAACTCACCACCCTTAGCATTATAACTAACGTGATGTCATCTTAAACAAAAAAGAGGATGGGAACATGACAAAACTTCTACACGAAAGATGAACAATTACAGGATGGGACGGTTTAAAGGTTACTTTTTCAAGAAGATCTTAAATTATACGTAGTTGATGGAAACTACGACGTAGTGATAACTTTATTACATGACACACGTTCTATTGGAAGAGGGGTGCACGCCACCGTCCGAAATTGCTTCGAGTAGATGCTTTCCGTGGGCACGGCTTCAGTCTCCTTGCACCTTCATAGGGGTATTATGCCGACGTTGGCCGCAAAGACCGTTTTTAGTCGGCCCTCCTTAAGAACCACTCTGCGGGGTCTTCGGACACGTGCTGTTCCCACAGGAGTCACCACCCGGAGCGATTCCGGACTAGCATAGCCTGTCTACTGGCTGAAAGATTATTAGCATTTCTTCAGCTAAAGAATTCTGTTGTCACAAGCTATACTGCATGCAGGATAATACACGCTTGTTCATAATAATCCGACAGTTGAATGCGGTGTCTTTTCACAGAATCGTATTATGGGACCTTTAGACATGGTTGTTTTCAGCAGGTATCAACTACCCTTCGATCCAATGCTCTAATTATTAAATAATTAAGAGTTGAGCGCCTATAATTATAGGTGGCACCAACCCTAGCGGAGGAAAAACACGGAGACTCCTGCGGGAGGAATGGCATAGGTGAGACCCCGGAGTGCGTCAGCACGAGGAGGCTCACCAGCCACCCGCGGAAAGCGTAGTGTTTTTCCGCAGCGATCGCCAGAGCATCGAACATAATTTCAAGTTACGTCGCAGTTTATGGATACTGTCACTTAAAAATTTTTACTCATGTGAGATACTTCATCGAATAGCTTTTGTGGTTCTTAAAATACAAAAAGAGAAATCTGAACGAATGCAAATTCCAATGAAGAACTTGAATCATCGTTCGGATTTCTCTATGACTAAAGCACTTTTGCTCCTCCAGTTACGAATCGAAACAAAGGCTAGTAAATGTTACAAGTATATTTTTTACTTATATTATTTATATTTATTCAATTTATCGCCAATCACATCACCAAGCTGGAAACTGGATTGTTCATCATCTTTTTCATATTGTTTGTAATCAGCCGTTTCTTGTTGTTGTTCCAGTTCCTTGATACTTAAAGATATGCGTTCTTCAGCTTCATTTACATCCAGAACTTTTACGTTAACGGTTTGGCCTTCTTCCAGCACTTCCTGCGGTGTACCAATATGGCGATTCGCAATTTGGGAGATGTGCACTAACCCTTCAACACCTGGAAGCACCTCAACGAACGCACCAAAAGTTACCAATCGTTTTACTGTGCCTTCCAAAACATCACCTTTGGAAATCCGGTCCTGGATATTCTCCCATGGTCCTGGCAATGTCGTTTTACGTGATAAAGAAATACGCTCGTTATCACGATCCACAGCTAATACTTCGACTTTAATCGTTTCACCCTCAGAAACAACGTCAGACGCTTTGTTGACGTGTTCATGGGCAAGCTGGGAGATATGAACAAGACCATCAATACCTCCAAGATCAACAAACACACCAAAGTTTGTTATCCGCTGTACCGTTCCCTCCAGTACTTGTCCTTCTTCTAGTGACTGTAATAATTGCTGTTTTTTCGCAGTTAATTCATCCTCCACTATGGCACGGTGGGAGAGAATTACCCGATTTTGCTCTTTGTCCAGATCAACAATTTTTACGGTTAACGGTTGAAGGAGATAATCGGAAAAATCCTCTACATAATAGGTCTCCACCAATGAAGCTGGTATAAAGCCGCGCAAACCGATATCAACTACTAGTCCACCTTTGACAACCTCTTTAACCTCTGTTTCCAAGATATCGCCATTTTGATACTTGGCTTCAAGTTCTTCCCAAGCATTATCCGCATCTACCGCCCGCTTGGATAAAACAACTTCATCGTCTTCCACTTTTTTCACTTTCAGTTGCAGCTCGTCGCCTTCATGGACTACATCACCTGTTGTTTCCACATGAAGGTTAGAAAGTTCACTAATTGGAACAATCCCCTCTGTTTTATATCCAATGTCGACCAATACCTGCTTATCTTCCACTTTAACAACAGTCCCGGTCACGACATCACCTATCGAAACCTCGGTTAATTCATGCTTCATTTCACTCATCACACAATGCCTCCCTTAAGATACCAACCAAAACAAAATATTCTTTTTTCTAACATCTAATAGTTATAATTATTTGTCAAGTAAAGCAGACTGATGACTCTCTTGTAATTTCTTGATTTCGGCCATTATTGCTTCCGCTGCTTCTCTGGGCGAGCTTTTATTTTTGCGGTAAAAATCTATGTCCATCGGTTTTCCGTAAATGACTGTCTGTTTTCGAAATGGTTTATACGGACCAGTAATAAAACACGGAACAATCGCAGCGTTCGAACGTAATGCAAAGAATCCAGCTCCGGCCAATGGTTCTCCTAATTCACCAGTTTTGCTTCTGGTCCCTTCAGGAAAGAGTCCAAGTGTATGACCTTCTTTTAGAATACCTAACCCTTTTCTTAATGCATTTCGATCACTCAACCCTCTTTTAACTGGAAAAGCCTGAAGCGCTAACAATAACCTGCCGATAAAACGTTTCGTAAACAGTTCCCCTTTGGCCATAAAATGAATTCCGCGCGGGGAGGTAATCCCGACAATCGGGGGATCCAAATTGGATATATGATTACTGCAAATGATAACAGGCCCAGTTTTAGGTACATGATGTTCACCAACGACACGGATCCGATATAACGGGAAGAATAGGAGTGATATCACGAACTTCGCAAATTTATAAAGGCTCACCATTTATTCACCCATTTCAATGTACTACTTTTTTAACCTCTTTTAGAATGCGCTCGGCAACTTCATTGATTGATAATGCAGTTGTATCGACTTCAACAGCATCTTCAGCTTTCATTAATGGAGCTGTAGCCCGTTTGGAATCGATCATGTCCCGTTGTTCGATTTCCTTTTTCAGTTCCTCTAAATCTGAAGTGTACCCTTTTTCACTATTCTCTTTATATCGGCGTCTTGCCCGCTCTTCTACGGTCGCTAGAAGAAAAATCTTTACTTCAGCATTCGGAAGTACATGCGTACCAATATCTCTCCCATCCATAACAACACCACTTTTAGCGGCCAAGTCTTGCTGCCGTATGACCATTTCTTTACGGACACTCGGATGTTTCGCAACATGGGAAACTTGATTGGTAACCTGTAACGAACGAATTTCCGCCGTTACATCTTGTCCATCCACCAAAACTTTTTGACCTTCTTCTGCCTGCATCAGCTTAATTTCGGTATGTATTAATAACTCGGCCAAACGTATCTCATCATCCAGTGGGATGTTCTCTTGCAACGCTTTAAGTGTCAAGGCACGATACATTGCCCCTGTATCAATATAGATATAAGCAAGCTCACGAGCAACGATCTTCGCTACAGTGCTTTTTCCCGCTGCTGCAGGCCCATCAATTGCTATCCTAATTTGTTGTTCATACATGAATACCTTTCATTCCTCTCATTCCCTAACAATCCAAATACATAACCCAACTACAGCCAAGTTACATAAAAATAATAACATAATAATTGTAAAAGAGGAAGTGTCCCGGTTAGCGTGAGTGTTCAAATCATAATAAGGGCCATTAAATCAACTCTTTTTTCCTGGCTTCCCGTTGCTTTTCAAAACAAAAATGCATAATTTGTTGCTGAAAGTCTTTTGATATGGAGGTGAATTTTATCGACATTGCTGATACAGTATTCTCGGCCGATTGAACACGAACCACTTCCGCTTGCGCATAAATATAATGATAGTCCCCGGATTGCATTGGCAAAACGAACCATATATCTAGTTCATCTCCTTGAATAAGCAATACAGTATGCGGTAAAACAATCGATAATCCCCCACCACTTACATCATTTGTCACCGACTGGAATGGAGGAAACAATCCATCTGTACTATGAACCGTTACATCAATCGCTGTATCGATTCGAACATATTCCCGTCGTTGAATTCGTTTGATCGATTGTTTTTCCGGTATTTGAAGTGCGAGAGCGGGAATGTTCACTTTTACCTTACTGATAATCTTGGAACGAAAAGAATAGACGGACTGATTGGTACTGACAAAAGTAACTGTTAAAACTTGATTCTTAGGTAAAAAGACTGTCTTATTCGTTTTTTCATCAATTGGATAATCAACAAATAAATAATGGGTATTTTGCTCAATGACTTTACAACGATACCTTTTGATAGTTGCCGTTTTAGGATCGTTTATTTCCAAACGCAGTAGCGTTCCAATTTTCATGACCCACCCCTCCCAAAGAACTAAAAGTTTCAGGTAAATAATTCTTTATACCTATTATCACAGAATAATGGAAAAAGGGAAAGGCTTTTGCCATTCCCTGCAAATGTTACGCATATTTCAATTCGGTGCCGCCCATTTTTTCCACTTTTTCTTCTTGTCCATTCATCGCATTAATATAAATACGATATGTTTCATTATCGAGCACACCAAGAAATTCATATGTTAGTACTTCATCACCTGTATCATTATCAATAATCGCCAAATTTTCTTCATTAATTTTCACTTCTGGATTCACTTTTTCTTTAGCTTCATCTTGAGTAATCGTTGGTTTAGCAATATTACGATCGGAGTGATTCATGTAGTATTCTCTGGCAGTAAATCCTAAAATATCACCTTCATCTAAACCTACTTTTACTTGAACAGCATCGGAATAAACCCGTACCCCATCATCATCATAAAGAAAGGAATAGACACCAACATTGTCATATTGACTGCTTTGGTATAGCTTCATATCTTTAAACCCATATTTTTTCAGGTTCTTTTTTGCTTTTTCCAATCCGTCATTAAGACTTAATTTTTGTTTGCCAACTGGGCGATCAATTACTAGTGAAATCGGTTTTCCGCCTTGTTCGGTCATATCCATATATGCGCTCTTGTCCCCATCTTGATAGGAAATACTATAAAGTGGTATATCTGCTCCTTTACCACTTTTCGTTAACGTGATATCATCCTCATTTTTCACATGTAATAGTGATTTACTCCGTTTTAAGGCTTGCTGTTCAGAAATCTTATCACCAGTTAAAAATTTATACTTGTGTTCTTTTGATGATTTCCCAGTTGGTGCAGCATTCAAATTACTTTCAGAATACCCTTCCGCTTTTTTCTCAACTGTTTTTAGTCCGTCAATAATGGTATTATCCGATTTTGTTTGATCAGAGGCGAGTGCCATTTGCACATCCATCCAGCGTAAATTGTTGTCAAGAACGACGTGTTGTACCTGTCTGAGTTCTTTAGTAATATCACCTGATTGTTGATATAGTGTTTCTAATTTTTTTGTTTCCTCATCTGATAGTGGTTTCTTATCCAAATCGCGAACAGCTGCTTTATAGGTGAAATCGCCAGTACTGGATAAAAACTCCTCCGTCTTATTAAATGGCAGCAGAGATAATGGCAATTGTCCAACATCAGATAAGGCATCGGATGTAATCCGCCAAATCTCTACTAATTGAGGGGACAGCGTTTCTCTTGAGTTCATGGCTAAGGCTGTACCAATTTTATCGTTTAATAAATCCATATGATAAGACAGATCATGGAACGATCGCTGATACGTGTTCTCCGCTTGCATAAGAACAGCATTTTTATCGCGATGTTCCTGATAACCCCAAATTCCTACCCCGATTACACCAGCTGATAATACAGTAATTAATATCCATCGCATCATTTCCATCACACCTTTCTATTTACAAAATATGTGCTTACCAATTTTTTTAATCTGTGGCCTTGACCAAATCCAGGCAGATGTAGCCGTATCAGGATTAAAATAGTAGAGTGCATTTCCGGTTGGATCCCACCCGTTGATTGCATCTATTACAGCTTTTTTTGCAGTTTCATTCGGTGTTAACCAGATTTGTCCGTCTGCTACGGCTGTAAATGCTCTAGGTTCGAATATGACACCGGACACCGTGTTTGGGAAGGTTGCACTTTCCACTCGATTTAAGATCACTGCTGCTACGGCTACTTGACCAACATATGATTCCCCACGTGCTTCTCCATGAACGGCATTTGCCAGTAATTTAATATCATTCTGTGAGTAGCCTTGTGGTACGTTGACAGCGGTTGGTGTAGGGTTTGTCGATTTTTGTGTTGTATCTTTTGTTTGCTTGTTCTGACCTGAATTACCATAAGTATTAAATTGATTACCTTGACTTATTTGTTGTTCAACGTGTTGTTTGTCATATTTACTTGCTTTAACAAGCTTTTGTTTCACCTTATCGCCGGCAAGTCCATCTACTGTCATACCAAAATCCTGTTGAAAGTTTCGCAACGCCCAATATGTCCCCCAACCAAACACACCATCAATTTTTCCAGTATAGAATCCAATATATTGTAATCTTGCTTGAAGCTCGATAACATCGTCTCCTGATGCACCCTTCTGGATTACCTGATTACTAAATGCGTGTACTTCAGAGTCTTGCGATGCTTGGAGTCCAATAGAAAAACAACATATTATAATCAATAATAGGGACATTTTTTTGCATGTCATATTTTTTCCTCCTACGCTTGTATGGTTGAACCTATTTTTTGATTAACCCTTTTTTTTATTCATTTATAATTAATAACCTGACAGAAGAAAATATATTTAAGCGTACATATGACATCGCAGTTCTTTTCAATATGGGCAATCTTGTCGTATGATAAGTAGTGTCATGAAAACTGGCAATAGATTTACATTAACCATAATTCTTTATGACATTCCTATTTAACACATATTGGTGGGTGATATTTTGAAACGCATATTAATTATTCATACTGGCGGAACGATCGCTATGTTGGAAAATAAACAAACAGGCGAGGTTACAACGACATCAGAGCATCCATTAACGAATTTTGCTGCACATTTCAAGACTGTTGCCGATGTAGATGAGGTGATCGCATTCCAATTGCCTTCTCCGCAAATAACTCCGAAGCATATGTTGGAATTGAGCAAACTAATCGACGAAAAAAGCAAGTTGTATGATGGCTTGGTTGTAACACATGGTACAGACACACTGGAAGAGACGGCTTATTTTCTTGACTTGGTTGTCCAAACAGAGAAACCGATCATCTTAACCGGTGCCATGCGTTCTAGTAATGAAATTGGCTCTGATGCGTTATACAATCTGATTAGTTCCATTCGGGTTGCGGCAGATGATCATGCAGCGGGCAAAGGTGTACTAATTGTCATGAATGATGAGATACACACAGCAAATAATGTGACCAAAACATCAACAAGTAATGTCGCAACGTTTCAAAGTCCGCAGTATGGACCGATTGGAATAATTACGAAGGATTCGATCATTTTTCATCATACGATTATTGCCCGACATACCTGTTCAATAAACAAGGTAACGAAGAATATTTTTTTATTAAAAGCGTATGCTGGAATGGATGGTCAATTAATCGAAGCGGTTCAAAAGGTAAAGCCGGATGGAGTAGTAATCGAAGCCCTTGGCCAGGGGAATTTACCAAAAGCCACAATTGGTCCGATTCAGGCAATGATCGATGAGGGTATTCCGGTTATCCTTGTATCTAGGTGCTATCAAGGCATTGTCCAGCCAACGTATGGATATGAAGGTGGAGGAAAAAAACTTAAAGAAATGGGTGTCATTTTTGCAAACGAACTAACCGGCCCGAAAGCGCGAATTAAATTATTAATCGCATTAGAACAGCTCAAACATGATTATCAGACATTAAAGGAATACTTTTCTTAAAAGTAAAAATGCCGGCCGGAGCATATGGAGAATATTTTTTTGGATAGATTTGATATATAGTTGAGTTCTGTTCAACTAATATTCAGTGGGGAGAAAGGGAAACCCCCACTGAATGTAGTTTCACTTTACGGATAATTTGCATCAAAGTTTTCAAAACTTGACAAAACCTTTAGCTCATTTTTAATAGGCAGTAAAATTTCCACAAATAAAGTGTCATTTTATACGTTTTTAAATGCAAAAAGATAAATACGACTGAATATAAATTCCAATTGAAGAAACTGGAATTATATTCAGTCGGATTTATCTATAATTTAAACACTTTGTCTCGGCCTGCTATTTTCGATTCACGATCGACTCAGCGATTAATTTGCCGTGGTCCCGGCCATTTTCAATAAAGATGATATTATTATTATATCCTGATGAGATAACGCCGGCGACGTAAATTCCTGGAATATTGGTTTCCATTGTTTCCTCATTAAAATATGGCCTGCCATCTTCCTCGTTGACTAATATACCTGTGTCTTTCAGAAATTGGTGATCAGGCCGATAACCGGTCATCGCAAAAACGAAATCATTCTTGATTCGTTTTGTTTCACCATTTACCATATAAACAATCGCATCATTTGTAATTTCCATCACTTGAGCATTAAATTCCATTGTCACGATATTTTTCCGTATTAATGAATCGAAATCCGGTAAGATCCATGGCTTGATGCTTTTAGAATAAGAGTCACCTCGATACAGAACAGTAATACTGCGGGCACCTGATTTGTGGAGCTCCATGGTTGCATCAACAGCTGAATTTTTTCCACCGACCACAACGACATCTTTGTTGAAATATGGATGACCCTCTTTAAAATAATGCATGACTTTTTTCTTTTCTTCGCCCGGTACATGCATCCAATTTGGATGATCATAATAACCTGTAGCGATGATCACATTTTCCGCTTGATATTCTTGAGATTCCACTATTTCTCCATTAGTCCTTTGTGATTGTATATAAAATGTATCATCGTGTTTTTCTATCATTACTACCTTTTCATAGGCATTGATTCTAAGTTTTTCTCGCTGTGCAACTGTACGATAATACGTTAAGGCTTCCATTCGCACAGGTTTTTGCTTTTCTGTAATAAACAACCGATCGCCAATTTCCAATCGTTCACTGGAACTAAAAAACGTTTGATGAGTCGGAAAATTATAAATGGTATTGACAACATTTTCCTTTTCAATAATTAGCGGTGTGATATTTTGTCGTTGTAATTCAATTGCAGCTGATAGACCACATGGCCCGCCACCAATAATAATCGTATGTTCCCTTTGCATCTGTACGCACTTCCTTTACTAACTTCTAAAACAACAAAAAGAAAACCCTTACCACACTACTATACATGATAAGAGTTTCCTCGTCATTTAAATTGTTTTCTCAATTTCGACCTCTGGTTATCATCCAGCTCCAGCGACCAGCGGCTAGTAGACTTCCTTCACCTCCGTACGATAAATCAACACCAGTTACAGGGGAAGTTCGGTTAAAACCGCGACGTCCTGTCGCAACACCGAACCACACTAAATGGCAGGGCGCAGTCCATACGCCGCTAAACGGTCGCTTCCGCTTTTGATTATACCCAGCCGCGGAATCTTGCTGCTTCGGCCATTTTGCGAACGCCGACCATATATGCTGCGAGTCGCATATCAACACGTCTTGTTTGTGCAGTATTATAAATAGCATTAAACGATTTGACCATAATTTCCTGCAATTTTTGTTCGATTTCTTCTTCTGGCCAATAATATCCTTGATTATTCTGCACCCATTCAAAGTAGGAAACGGTCACACCACCTGCTGATGAAAGAACATCCGGTACCAGCAATTTACCACGTTCGGTCAGAATCTTGGTACCTTCCAATGTTGTTGGTCCGTTTGCAGCCTCTACCACAATATCTGCCTTGATATTATGTGCGTTTTCTGCTGTGATTTGATTTTCTACCGCAGCAGGTACGAGTATATCACAATCTAATTCCAATAATTTCTTATTAGAAATGGTATTATCAAATAACTTAGTCACCGTACCAAAGCTGTCACGACGATCCAATAAATAATCAATGTCAAGTCCGTCAGGGTCATGAAGAGCACCATAAGCATCAGAAATTCCTACTACTTTTGCACCTGCATCATGTAAGAATTTAGATAAGAAGCTGCCTGCGTTACCAAAACCTTGGACAACCACTCTTGCTCCTTTTACATCAAGACCGCGTTTCTTTGCTGCCTCATTAATGACAATCGTAACACCTTTTGCAGTTGCAGAATCTCTGCCGTGCGAGCCACCAAGCACGATCGGTTTACCGGTTATGAACCCTGGACTGTTAAATTCATCAATTCGACTGTATTCATCCATCATCCATGCCATGATTTGTGAATTAGTAAACACATCTGGAGCAGGAATATCTTTATTCGGACCAACAATTTGGCTGATTGCCCGAACATAACCACGACTTAATCCCTCCAGCTCGCGAAAGGACATTTCACGCGGGTCACATATAATCCCACCTTTTCCTCCACCGTATGGCAGGTCAACAATACCTGCTTTTAAACTCATCCAAATGGATAACGCCTTCACTTCTGTTTCTGTTACATCCGGGTGAAATCGGACACCACCCTTGGTTGGACCAACCGCATCGTTATGTTGAGCTCGATAACCAGTGAAGATTTTGATCGAACCATCATCCATTCTGACGGGGATTCTTACTGTCAACATCCGCATTGGTTCTTTTAACAATTCAAAAACTTCATCAGGATAACCCAACTTATTCAATGCATTTTTTACAACAGTTCGAGTTGAATTTAAAACGTCCAATTGTTCATGTTGCTCGGTAGAATCTGCTGCTTTATCGGCTGCCATGAATTTACCTCCTATAATATCCATCCATATTTGTATAATAGCTGTACTCAGACATTAGTATACACCTTCATCATAAATATGCAATAAAATCCAGCCATTTTTCGCAAAAGAAGTAGGAAGCGGTTACGTTCATTTTGGCTGTTAATATTACGATTTTTGCAATATAAAGTATTGCCCATGAAGTCAGCATATTCACACATGAAATGTATCGACAATTTGTCTGATGGCAGTCCTTTCCATAATCACTTTTCCATACTCTTTCAATCTTGTTGAAGTGATAATGCTAGGTGATGAAAATTCAAGAATAATGGCAATGATATGCTCCTTGTGATTGCCACTTAAATCTGCTTCTTCGATTAACATATAATAGCGATCGTCCATGAAATAAATTTTTCCTCCATCCATTGACTTCGCATGTAAATATGCGGCTAACTGAATCACATCCTCGAATTCATCAAAAGAAAATATTAACTCTTTGCTTTCATCCAAGGTAACTTTCATCTCAACAAAATCCTCATCCCAATTTATAGTTTCATGGTGTTGTGTGACAATAACATGCATGCCTTGTGCTTGCATCAAATGTACTTGGACAAGCAATACACCACCTAGTTCAAAACCTAATTCAGAGCTTGCCTCATACATCATATCACTAAACAAATTTCTGACACCTGTGACATCTTCCCATAGATCCTCTTTCGTAAAACCACGTTCAATTAAATCATCAAACGTCAAAAAAATGGTAAATTGACTATCGGATACTCGTTCTATACGCATGTTGTATCCTCCTTTACTGAACAATATAGTCTAATTTAGATCACTTATTTTATCGTCTTACCATATCATATGCAACTATTCGCATTGTTGAACTACTGGCAAAGATCATTTTTTGTTGATATTAAATGCGAAAACGATTTATTCATCCTGTGTTATCCCTTACCATTCGTATTGTGATCATACCACATTTTCAGTATTTAATTAACCGGAATAGGACAAATTCTGAACACATACACTTGAAGAGTGATTCAATTGATAAAGAGGAGGCAATTGATAGTTTAAAACAACCATTCCCTATATGCTGGTATTTGGAAATCTAACGATAGGAGTGATGACTATATGGATAATAACAATAATAATAATAATGAAAATAATAAAAATGATTTATCGTCAAGACACTACAAACCGGTTAACGAAAATGAAAAACAGAAACAATTGGAGCAGTACCGCAAAAAAAATACAGGTGATCACAAAAAACTGACAAGTGATGCTGGATTAAAAATTTCGAATGATCGGTGGTCATTAAGGGCTGGGAAACGTGGACCTACATTATTTCAAGACTTTCATTTTTATAAGAAACAGTCGCACTTTAACCGTGAACGAATTCCGGAAAAAGTAGTTCACGCAAGAGGTGACGGGGCTTATGGAGAATTTGAATTATATAAATCGATGCGCCACGTTACAAAAGCTCACTTTTTACAGAAACCTGGCTGTAAAACCCCTGTGTTTGTCCGGTTTTCCAATTTTATCGGAAGTAAAGGTTCTAAGGACACAGCAATCGATATTCGTGGTTTTGCAACCAAGTTTTACACTCAGGAAGGAAATTACGATATGTTAGCCCTCTCGTTTGCTATCTTCTCTGTTATGGATGCCATGAAATTTGCCGATTTTGTGCATGCCGTTAAACCGAACCCGAGATCAGGCGTTCCGCAAGCCACTGTCGCGCATGATAATGCCTGGGATTATGTTGCTAACAATCAGGAAATTGCGCATTTCATCATGTGGCTTATGTCCGATCGAGGCCGTCCTAGAAGCTGGCGAATGATGGAAGGTTACCCGGTTAATACATTCCGGTTTATCAATGAACAAGGTAAATCAACTTTTGTCCGGTTTGTATGGAAACCTCTACTTGGTGTTCATTCATTGTTACTGGATGAAGCTAATATTATCGGTGGAGTCGATCCAGACTTCCACAGACGGGATTTACAAGAGGCTATTGAGTGCGGAGCATACCCGGAATATGAATTAGGGGTGCAACTGATCGCGGAGGAAGATGAATTCAAGTATGACTTTGATATTCTGGATGATACCAAACTCTGGCCAGAAGAAGTTGTTCCCGTTGAAATCATTGGCAAACTAACGTTGGATCGGTTGGTTGATAATCACTTTGCCGAAGAAGAACAATCGTCATTTGACCCCTCAACAATTGTTCCCGGAATTGACTTTACCAATGATCCTGTCCTGCAAGGCAGATCTTTTGCCTACCGAGATACGGATTATCATCGACTGGGAACGGGAAATATTAACAACATACCAGTCAACCAGCCTATCGCCGAAAAAAACACAAACCAGCGACAAAGCTACGTAAGGCATGAAATTGATGTTGATGCAGTCAACTATCATAACAATTCACTAGCGGGTAATACACCGGCGGAAACTCCACCACAAGAAGGTGGATATGCACATTATCCCGAAAGAGTTGAAGGACACAAAACAAGAAAGCGCCCAAGTGAATCGTTCTATGACTATTTTTCACAGCCAAGACTCTTCTGGAACAGCTTATCATCTGTTGAAAAACAACATACCGTAGAAACATTCACCTTTCACCTTGGATACGTAAAAAGCAAATCTGTACGACAGCAAGTTGTCGATATGTTTGCTAACGTCGATACGAAAATGGCGTGCGCGATTGCCGATAATATCGGTGTGAACCGTCCAAGTGAACCACATGTCCCTGTTTCAGCAAGTTCCCCAGCACTTAGTGAAGCCAATACAAAGTACTACCCATATACACAAAAAGTTGGTGTCCTGATCGGTAATGGTTTTGACGGTAAAGAGGTAAGCAATACACTTCATTTACTACAGCAATATGGGGTATTTATCGATATTATTAGTGAGAAACTTGGAGTGGTCACAGGGTCAGATGGTACACAAATCAACGTTAACAAGCCGTTTGTTTCTACAAATTCAGTACTTGTAGACTCGCTCTATGTCGTTGGTGGGAGTTCTGAAAATCAGACTAAATTCCATCAAGATATAATGTCCTTCATAAATGATGCATATAAACACTATAAACCGATCGGGGTTGCCACAACTGGGCAGGACTATTTTCAAGTACAGGATCCAAATACATTAGCCGGGGTTGTTTTTGCTCAAACCAACCCAGACTTCGGACATGAATTTATCAAGGCAATCGCTCACCAGCGTTTTTGGAATCGAAAATAGGCTGGGCATGGATCCGATACCAATATATGATAAATAAATACCCTGTAGTTTCCGATAATCGGCTACAGGGTCCATTTGTCGAACACCTTTATAGCGTTTAGCGAGGGAAGTTCCACATATCTCCATCCCATACATAGTAAAGCCCGGCTAAAACCACTAATATAACAATGATCACCAGTAATAACCGAACGAATGGTCGGCTTATTTTGATATGGAGTCGCTGATTGGTTTGGCTGTGAACTTCATTTCTTGGTGGTAAATTTAAAATATCAATTTCCCTTGTTCGAGTTTGTTCGATTACTTCCTCATTTTTTGTATGTTCATTCATCACAGAGCTATTTGGCGCCCCGTCCTCCACCAATTCCACCAGCTTCTTTAATTCTTCCGCCTGATCGTCCTGTTTCGTTGATTGGTTTGTCATATTAACACCTCATTTTTTCGCGTACCGGATGAAAAGTCCAGTTAAAAAATCAATGATGAAATGCGCTGTAATTGTTGTGAGTAAATTTCCGGTCAATTCGAACATATAGCCAAGGTAAAAACTGACAAGGAGAACGGAAATCAATAATACCGGTTTTTTTAAATAGCGAACATGAACGATTGTAAAAATGATACTCGCAATGATATAACCAGCTGCAGTTTGCAGTACACCTCGGAATAATAGCTCCTCTGCAATGGCAATCAGCAGCACAAGTTTAACAATGCCAAAAACAGATCGGTTTGCAAAAATTCGCTGATTGATTCCACCATCATCATAATAACGTTCAGGGAGCAAATACATCAATATCATATCGACAGCGACGACAATACAGCCAGGAATAACTCCGTGATAAATGATTTCTTGGATATCCACGCGAAACAACTGCATCCATTCAGATAAATGGTCAAATAGAAAATAACTAAACAAAATACTAAGAAAAAGGATAAATCCTTGTGATAACAGTAATTGTTTGGTTAATTGCTCATCGGTTAGCTGATTCACAATATCACGTTGACTTTGCATGATCGTCTCCTATGAATAGCAACTGTTGTAATTTCCTCTGCCAGGAAAATGATGTTCGATCCGCATTTACCGCTTGCACTACTGGAAAAATCGATAACGAAAAACCGCAATTACTGCAGCACTGGTTTTCGGGCTGGGTATAGGAGTCTTGAAAGTGTCGATAGAGATGCTCTCGCAGACACCCATTTTCCTTGATCCAGTTAATCATTTCCGCCAATTTCCGCTCTTTTATGGAAACTCGTTCTTCCACAAACTGCTGAATAACCATAAATGTTTTCTCCCAGATAACACGATCATGGATCAATTTATTATCAACTATCATACCATGTTTTTCGAGTTGATAGTGCAAAAATCGCCATTGAATTTCACTCAGCTGCAGCATTTCAGCAAATTCGCTGGTGACAGAAATCGTTTGTGATGGATCGGTCAACAAACTTAATTGTTCAAAAACAACTGTTAGCTGCTGGGTTGAAGGAAGTTCCTTACGAATAAAACTTTCCGGTATCCACTGGTCTGTTTTGTTGTGAAATAATAACGCAAGACTTGCTTTGCCATCGCGCCCTGCCCGTCCAATCTCTTGAATATAGGATTCCAGCTGTGAAGGTAAGTGAAAATGGACAACAAAACGAATGTTACTTTTATTAATTCCCATGCCAAATGCACTGGTACAACAAACGATATCTAATTGGTTATGCATAAATTGCTGTTGGATGGCAATTCGATCCATTTGCTCCATTCCACCATGATAAAACGCAATCCGGTGGTTTGGCAAATTCCCCCGTAATAGCTGGGCCATTGTTTCAGCTGATTGCCGACTGGAAAAATAAATAAGTGCCGGGCCGGAATAGTGATTAAATAATGTCTGAAGTTCAGCTATTTTTTCGTTGTCGTTGTTCACTTGCTTCACCGAAAAAATAATGTTTTCCCGATCCATCGGAAAAATATGCCTTGCCATCTGCGGATGCTCCAGCGATGTGACAATATCGCGCTGCACGTCTTTGGTAGCAGTAGCACTTAACGCCATAATAATGGGATTACTTAATTGTCTGATGACAGAGCTTAGTCTTAAATAATCTGGACGGAATTCATGCCCCCATTGTGAAATACAATGTGCCTCATCAATGACAAATAACGCAACATGGATTTGTGTTAACTGCTTGATAAGTTCTTTTTGTTGCAATAGTTCGGGTGAAACATAGATTAAGTCATACGTATCTAGTTCACGGTAAATTTGTCTTTTTTCCATCGGGTTCATAAAACTATTTAACGCTGTAACCTTTTTAAAATGATTTGCCTTGAGTTGATTGACTTGGTCCATCATTAAAGAGATGAGTGGGGAGATAACAATTGTCGTACCGGGTAATAATTTAGCGGGCAGCTGGTAACACAACGATTTCCCTGCTCCTGTTGGCAATACACCTAAGACGTCATTCCCACGCATGACTTCCCCAATAATTTCTTGTTGTCCTATTCGGAATTCGTTGTACCCAAAATGTGTATATAAACTTTTTTTCAATGTGTCATGTTCCATAAACGCGTCCACCTTATTTTTGTTTAATCATTGCTAAAACCAGCCGAATTTGAAAATAACTTATGTCTACCGCAACGTTTTCCTTTATTTGTTTCAAGGAAAAACTATCAATTTGCTGAATTGCCTCCATGATTGCCTGATATTGCTCATTACTAACAAATGGATCAATTGCAAACGTTGAATCGGCTAGTGCAATTTCTACCACATGATCATAGATTGTATTTACCTTGAGTCCTCTTATCGCAGCAATTTTATCAAGCGTGTGCTGTTGTTTTAATAATCGATATGTTTTTTTTGCTGTATCGGTGAGTAGGGATACTTGTCTGTAATCGCTTATGATTGCATATAATGCCGGGTGGTTCGTCTGATGCTGCTGAATCATATGTAACATATAATGAATTATTTTGGTCCAGATAAGTGGAATATCTACCGGCTCGATGTGGTATTGCTCCGCTAGTTGTTGTTGACTCTTACCATATGTGTGATATCCAGTAAGCCGGTCTACAAATAGATTCGCTTCTAATTCTGATAAGCCGCTTAACACGCTATGTAATTCGGTGTACAACGATTGTATAAAGGCGATTTCTTTCGGTTTAACCATTTTATAAAATGACTTTACCCACATTTGTACCGGTTTTTTGTGTATGATTGGAATGAAACGGAGATTCCCCATCCGACTATTTGTCACTGTCTGAATGATTAATAGCAATCGATCAGAAAAAACCGATGCTAATTTATGGTATGCTAGTCCGTTAAAGCTGGTAAGCGATATTGTATGATCTGATGTATGCAGCCATTCTCTTCCTTCAGCAGTTAGTTGGAAACAATTTTTTTCATCAAAATCTAGTAAATGTTGGTATTCAAGTTGCTGGATCAACTGCTGAAATGCATGTTTGGACAATGACTTTGCAACCCCGTAATAGGCTTGCAACTCATAAATATGGATATCTTGCATCGTTTGAATCGACCTTTTGCCAGTTAAAATATGATAAATTGCTGCGGTTGTTCGTTTTGCAGTGATCTGTTGGCAGCAGGTTAGAATAATGCCTTCCATTAACATATTTTTATCCCCTTTTTTACTATAAAGTGAAACTTCATTAAGTGGGGGTTCCCTTCCTCCCCCATTTAATAAAGGAACAAAGGCTAGATTCGCAACATCTGAGTTGCAACGCCTTTGTGACCTGCATCGTGCAGGCTGAGAACAGAATCGGACCTTTGTCATGCAGTTGATTCCCACTTATCTTTTTTAATTTCACCTCAAAATCTTAAAGCGGGAGTCTTGATGCCCGTTAAGAGTGGGATAAAAACAAACGCTGTAAATTGAAATATCAATTAAAGCCTTTTACAATGGAGAGTGGGTTATTTGTTCACCTTAGGAGGTAAAGCCATGCCGAAATTCACAATTGTAGACAAAGAAACATGTATTGCCTGTGGTGCTTGCGGGGTTTCCGCTCCAGATATCTATGACTATGATGATGAGGGACTAGCCTACGTTCAAATTGATAATAATGAAGGAACCGAAATGATTCCCGAAGTATTAGAAGAAGATATGGAAGATGCCCATGATGGTTGCCCAACGGACTCCATCAAAATTGCTGATGAGCCGTTTTACGGTGATCCATTAAGATTTGAATATGAATAAACGATGCAATATGTTGACTGACAATCTATTTGCACATGACATTCTTCGTTATTCCTTTGCCACCTTCTACTAGTAAAATAGACCAAACTTCATCCCTATGAATGCAAACGAAATGTTGCATCTTTCCTTTATCATAATTTCCTTGATCGATAATGTCAAAACAAATAAGGCTGTGATAAAGGTCTTTTACACCTTGCTATTTCCATTAAAAAGCTACCGTATACTGTTGACGATCGTTGAAATAATCATTTGGTGGAAATAGAAGTGCAAAGGTAACATAATGTGCAAATTGCGTTGGTTTTTGAGCCACTTTCTATAAAAAACCCCCATCCTTCCAGGTATAAGAAAGCTGAAAGGATGGAGATTTCGCATGCCTGTATATGTTTTACTGATTTTCTTCAACCGGAATTTTGAAGCTAAATGTCGTTCCCTGATTTACCTTACTTTGCACCGAAATGGTACCATGATGGGCATTGACAATATTCTTGGCAATGGAAAGCCCCAGACCGGTTCCCTTTTTCTGTGCATTTCTCGTCCGGGATTTATCCGCTTTATAAAACCGTTCAAACACAAATGGAAGGTCTTCTTCAGGAATACCGCTGCCGTTATCTTCTACCATGACGTGCAATTCTTTACTGTCGGCTTCCACTGTGACGTTTACAAACCCGTGAAGACCAGTATGTCGGATCGCATTATCGATCAGATTGGTAAATACTTGCTCAATTTGATCCGCATCACAGGTGATAATAGGATTCGTAATATCCTTGGTTAACGTAAACGAAATGTCTTGCTCATCAGCAATTCCTTTAAACTTTTTCATAATTCGTTCCACAAAAGCTTCGATTTCGACCGAATCCAGAATTAACTGGGTATGTCCTGCCTCCATACGGGCAAGGTCCAACAATTCATTAACAAGCCGGCCCATCCGATGAGATTCTTCATAAATAATTTGTGCTAATTCATTCTTTTCTTCAGGGCTTTCAGCAACATTATCAACAATCGCTTCACTATATCCTTGCAATAAGGAAATAGGTGTGCGCAATTCATGGGACACATTGGCGATAAAATCTTTGCGCAGTTTGTCCAAACGACGTTCCTCGGTCATATCCCGAATAACTGCAACAGCCCCTCGTACATACGCCTGATCATATAGTGGTGTCATGATCATCACCCAATTTCGCCCCTGGAGTACAATTTCTTTTAGTGCTTCCGTTTCTCCCTCGACAACCTCTTGGAGCACCTGATTTAACTCGGTTGGAAGTTTATGATTGTCATCATTGACCGGCAAATTATGTTCGAAGTACCAATCTTGAACGAATCGTTCGGCCGGTGGGTTGGTAACGATCATATCCCCATTTCGATTGAGCGTAACGACCCCATCTGCCATTGAATTTACAATGCCAGACAATTGTTCCTTTTCCTGCCGTAACGCATTAATATGAAATTTTAACTGTTTGCCCATTCGGTTAAAAGCCATTGCCAATTCACCAATTTCATCGTGTGTCAGAATTGGCACCTTTGTATCAAATTCTCCCCTGGTCAAGTCAAATGCAGCTTCTCGCATTTTTATTAACGGCGACGTGATTCTTGTGGATAGGAAAAAAGCAAAAATTGTTGTTAAAATAATAGCAATTCCAGCGGCTAAAAAAATAATTTTGGTTGTCTCAGCTTTGGTCTGATTGACCACACGCAATGATTGATACACAAAAACAGCATTATTATCATCAGAAACAGGTATACCGACAATCATTATTTTTTCGTCCGTCCCCGGGATAACAGTTTGCTTTTTTGCCTTTTTCTGATCAGTCAAAACACCTGCCAGATCATCATCATTCGTTAACCATTTATCCGTGAGTTTTGCCAGGTTTTGGTTGTTACTTGGTGAGACCCATAGTCCCCCATCCTGATGGACAATAGCAACCCGGCTTGACGGATCTTTAATCCGGTCCGTAAGTTCATAAAGTAACGTATCATCATCGTACTGATCGATCATATAGGAGACCTTTGTTGCGGTTTGCATCAATTCCTTTTCTGCCTCGGAAATATGGAAGTTCTCAAAAAACTCCAGCAGTAAAATCGTTAAGATAAACAATACAAAAGAAACCAGCAATAATATGGTTACTGCTAGTTTCCCTACTACACTGCGCCAGAACATTATGCTTCATCCACCTCGAATTTATAGCCAACGCCCCATACGGTTACAATCATCTTGGCTGCTTCTTTCGAGACATTGCTTAATTTTTCACGTAGTCGTTTGACATGGGTGTCAACCGTTCGCAGATCTCCAAAGAATTCATACTGCCAGACTTCCTTAAGCAATTGCTCGCGATTGAACACTTTATCAGGTGCTTTAGCCAGGAAGCAAAGCAGTTCATATTCCTTGGGCGTTAAACTAACTTCTTTTCCATCCGCCGTCACACGATAAGCATCCTTATCAATGGTCAAGTGTGAGAAAACAAGTAAATTCTTCGGAACGGTTTGCTCTTCCTGTACACTAGCTGCATTGCCCGTTCGGCGCAATAATGCCTTGACCCGTAAAACTACTTCCCGCGGGCTGAATGGTTTTACAATATAATCGTCGGTCCCCACTTCAAATCCCTGAACCCGGTTTGCTTCTTCCCCTTTAGCCGTTAGCATAATAACCGGTGTTGCTTTCTCTTTTCGCAATTCCTGGCAAACTTCAATACCGTCCATCCCAGGCATCATAATATCCAGTAATATGACATCATAGTTTTTATTCAATGCCATCTGTAAGGCATCCTGTCCATTATCGGCTTCTTCCACAACAAAATCTTCTCGTTCCAAATACATGCGAATCAATCGTCTGATTCGATCCTCATCGTCAACAACTAACACCATTTCGATAGCTTCCATATCGATTCACTCTCCTCTAATCCTTACCTAAAGTATAATTGATTAAGTACAAAATGTATAAGAAAAACACTGCATTTAGTACTGTCTAAGCAAAAGAGTGGTCCTTTGATCTCCAACAAATGCTAAATCGAAAACAAGGAAACCGATATTCATCGATTTCCCTCCCTCGGCGATGCAATCGTTACATCGCTTTATATTTATGCATAGGAGTGCAGACCAGCGAGAATTAAATTTACCGCAACAAGGTTAAACATAATAATGGCAAACCCTCCTGCTGCCAGCCAAGCTGATTTTTCTCCATGCCAGCCTTTTGATAATCGCAGGTGTAAGAAAGCCGCATAAAAAAACCACGTTACAAGTGCCCATACCTCTTTTGGATCCCATCCCCAAAAGCGTCCCCAAGCTTCTTGCGCCCATATGGAAGCAAAGACAAGACCGCCTAAGGTAAAGAGTGGAAAGCCGATTGCGACGGCTCGATACGAGACCTCATCCAGTAAATTTGGACTGATTTTACGGAGCAAAGGCTGAATAGCTGCACCAACTCTTTTTCTGAATACTAATCGGAAAATAACGTAGATGATCAGTGCTACAAACACGGACCAGATAACTGAATTAAATTTCCGCCCTGCATCTGCCCCCTTCATCCAGGATGGTGCTTGGAACCATGGCTTCATGACATCTTGTGTTACTAACTTACTATCATACGGTCCGACAATTGCAGGCATGTGATAATCGGCCGTTGTTTCGTTTCCCTGTTCAATATATTGGAACTCAGCATGATAATCCATAGCCTTAAATACACCACCCGCTACACTAAACCCGATAAAAATAAACAAACTAAATAAAATGATTTCGAGCCAGAATGTGCGTTTACTTGCCACCGATTGATCAATTTGTCGAATCAGATAGATCAAACCAGCTACAAAACTGATCGATAAGATGGCCTCGGCAATGGACACCGTTGTTACATGAATATACAACCAATGACTTTGCAATGATGATATTAATGGCGAAATATCTGTTGGAAAGATACTCGCATAGGCAATCACTATCAGCGCAAGTGGTAGAGCAAATAAGCCCAGAACGGTTAATTTGTAAATAAAGTAAAGAATGACAAACGCTAAGACAAGCCCCATTCCAAAAAACGTGACAAATTCGAACATGTTACTAACAGGGACATGTCCACTAGCAATCCATCGGCTTACAAAATAAACAAGCTGAGATGCAAAACCAATTAAGGTCAACGTAATTCCGATTTTTCCAGCGATACCTTGATTATGCTTTTCCTTATCCTGCTTAATCGTTGCCCCAAAGAAAACAGTAGCAATCAAATACAGGAAAAATGCGGTATATAATGCTGTGCCACTAATCTTTAAATAATCCATAGAAATCCTCCTCTATAACGAAAAGTCTCAAACCAATAAACCGAATCGGCGAGGCGTTAGCAATTCACAATAAACACTCCGGGATGCCCTTGCTTATGGATTCCGCCGCTTAACGGCCCCGCTATACTTTTTTTAATCCAGTTCGTTATCATTATCTAGTTCTTGTTGGTCAATTACCATATTAATATTGGTTCCTTCAATAGCTTTTTCAATATCTTTCTTGATCCCAAACCAGTTTTTGTTTGTATGGGCGGCTACAAGTAATCCATTGTCGTTTGGATGAATCCAGATTCTTCGATGTTGCCAATACATTCCCTGAACCACGCCAAGCAAAAAGATAATCGCGCCAAAAACAAAAAATGGAATAGTATAATCTTTTTTCACATCAATTCCACTAACATCGTGAAGTTCATAGTCAGCTAACCCAAGCTTGTATTGATTTTCCTTTGTCATCGGATCATTTTTTCCGATGCCAACAAAGCTTTTTTCTGCTTTGTCACTACCCGGTGAATAAATTGATAATTCAAAAGCCGGATTTCTTGGATATTTAGATTTTGACTTTGCTTGACCGTCTTCCTCAAAATAATCTGGGTAATACTCATCAACGACAACCTTAGTTCCGTTATCCAATTTATACTCTGGCTTTGGGGAATCCAAATCAATTTTAAACTGACCAAGCACACCCTTAAGGTCATATGCTTCTACACCCAACTGATATTGAGAATCCTCTCCAGATGCTGAAATACTTCCATCTAAACTAACAAAACTCGTTTCTGCCTTATCACTATCGGGCGGATAAACAAAAAACACAAATGCTGGATTTTTTGGTTTATCACTGTGTGAGTCTGGTTCGCCCCCCTCTAAATAATAATCAGGATAGTATTGTTTAACGAGCACACGATAACCATTATCAAGCTCGTACATTTCTTTTTGATTACTTAAATCAATTGTAAAAGTTCCAAGCGTTTTATTATTCTTACCAGCCGTATGCAGCCCAAATGTTAAATTTTTAAATTCTATATCTTTGGTATCTGATTTTAAAATATTAAACGACATACTGGTAAATTCATTTTGCTGATAACCAGATTGATACAACGTATATTTATCAAATTTCAATGGCTGATTCATTCGAATCTCGCCTTCAGTAACTTTTTCTAAATCTGGTTCCTCGCCTGGAATCGAATCGCCTGTTTTTTTGTAAATAACTGCATTAGTTTGATAGTTCTTTGCGACGTCACCTTGCTTTTCGAGAGCATCCCTGAATTTACCGTTAGCTTCTTTTGGATCCCATGTTTCAAGAATGAAATCTTTGTTCTCAATATAGTATTCCCCATTCGTTGATGGAATAACGGTACGCTCACCTTCTCGAACCCATACATAATCATCTGAGAATAATATAGGGGTCATCCGTAAAATGGCTGCTAATAGAATGATGATTAGACCAATATGATTCACATATGGACCCCAACGGGAAAAACGTCCTTTTTCTGCTAGAATATGACCATTTTCATCACGGACTTTATAGCGTTGTTTTTTTAGCGCTGCTTTTAATTTTTCCTTTTCTTCTGGGGTTACACTTTCCGTTTCACTGTATAAGCGCTGTCGGCTTAAAAACGTTTTATGCCGTTTTGCTTTTTGCCGTTTTAAGGCTTTATAAAGCGGCACAAAACGATCTAAACTACAAATAACTAACGAAACACCAATTAACGCGATTAAAATCATGTACCACCAGGAACTGTATAAATGATGGAAACCAAGCTGATAATAAATTTTACCTAATATTCCGTACGTAGATTCATAATAAACCGCTGGATCGCGCGAAACAGCATTTTCTGGTATGTATTGTTCCTGGGGGAAAAGTGTTCCCAAAGCCGAGGCAACAAGCGCCAAACAGATTAACCATACCCCAACCTTAACTGACGAGAAAAAACTCCATATTTTATCAATAATTGACTTATTATACGTCTGGGATCTTCGAGCGCTTCCATCATAACGCATATTAAGTAACTTTTGGTTGTCGTTACCGTCAATGTGTTGATTTCCTTCAATCGGTTTGCCGCATGCTTCACAAAGCACGGTGCCTTCCGGATTGATGTGCCCGCATTCGCATTTTATGTCATTTACACTCATAGAAATATCCCTCACATTACTTATTTGGGCTCAATTTTTTTCAAGTGACCCTCTAGTTTATCCAATGTCAATGCCCCTTCAACTGTGTCGACCACCTTGCCATCCGGGTTGATGAAATACGTACTGGGGATCGGCCCAACGCCATATTGGTCCAGCACTTGGCTTTTGTCGTCGTGAAGTACTGGGAATGTCAAATCATATTTATCGATAAACTTGTCGATGACGATTTGTGTCGCATCCAGGCTGACAGCTACAATTTCTACTCCTTTTTCCTTGTATTTGGGATACAACTTTTCCATGTAGGGCATCTCCGCTTTACATGGGTCACAGTACGTAGCCCAAAAATTAAGCATTACGCCTTTTCCTTCCAAATCACTAAGCTGAATTGATTTTAAATCATTGTTTTCGTTCACTTGATTTAATTTAAAATCAGCGGCATGACTGCCTGTCGTCACCTTCGCTTCATCTTTTGTTAAATTAGTAACCAAGGCATAGGCCACCGCAACCAATAATATCGCTAAAATAACTGATCTAAATATTAAACGGTTACGCTTTTTCTTTTGTTTGTCCGGCCTTTTTTTATTATCTGCCATAGTAGCTCACTCCCCACGTTATTATAACATGTCAAGTCCATGTTAAATTTGACTATTATTCAACAATTTCAGTGGCGGATTGACGCATCATTTTTACTTCATGAGGTGTCAACGGTCTGAATTCACCGGATTTTAATCCTTTTAATGTCAACATCCCATATCGCTCTCGCTTTAATTTCATCACCGGATAGCCAAGCTGTTCCATCATGCGCCGGATATGGCGGTTTTTTCCTTCACGCAACGTCATTTCGATGACTGTTGTATTAGCTTCCTTATCGGTTGACAAAAGTTTATATCCAATAATTTTTAGTTTATCCTCATCTACTCTAATTCCATTTCGAAGCCGGTTCATTTCTTTTTTAGTGGGTATTCCTTTTACTTTGGCTACATAAACCTTGTCCACTCCATAGCGCGGATGCATCAATAAATTGGCAAACGCTCCATCATTCGTTAACAAAATGATCCCTGAGGAGTCATAATCCAGTCTGCCAATTGGAAAAATCCGTTCTTGCACATCTGGGAAAAAGTCGGTAACTACCTTTCTATTCTTGTCATCTTTCACACTTGATATAACGCCACGAGGTTTATATAGCAAATAATAAACGGGTACTTCTTTCTGCAAGGGCACTCCATTTACCTCAACCTCATCATGTGCTGACACTTTTGTACCAAGTTCTGTCACTATTTTTTTATTCACCTTTACTTTTCCATCAACAATAAGCTGCTCAGCTTTCCTCCTTGATGTTATGCCGCTTCTCGCAATTACTTTCTGCAAACGTTCTTCTGTATTCATTTCTATCACCAGGTTCCTTTAAATTTGATAATAATGTTATTGAATGTTCCCTAGCCATTTTACCTTGTAACGCCCATCAACACAATAATAGCGTTAACGAGTCGTTAACGCTACCATAAAGGTTTATCTCGCCTTAACGGGCAGTGAGACTCCCGCTCAAGATCTTGGGACAAAAAAAGATATGGGGGAGAAGTCTTGCCCGTTAAGGGTAAATTCTGTTTATCCAAATATAATAGTGACGATGATAATCGAAGCAATTATACCAATTAAGTCTGCGATCAGTCCAACCTTTAATGCATACCGCATTTTTTTAATTCCGACTGCACCGAAGTAAATTGTTAATATGTATAAGGTTGTATCCGTACTGCCTTGCATGGTGGATGCAAGCCGGCCAATAAATGAATCCGGTCCGTTTGCATCAATTAGTTCGGTTGTGATACTTAAGGCAGCGGTACCAGAGATCGGCCTAATGAGTGCAAGCGGTACAATATCGGCAGGAACCCCAATCATACTTAACAGCGGTGTTAATAAACCGATAAATGCATCTAAGGCTCCAGATGCTCGTAAGATAGCAATGGAAACAATCATTCCTACTAAAAAAGGAAGTAAAGAGAAGGCCATTTTGATTCCTTCTTTTCCTCCCTCAACGAATACTTCATAGGTTGGAACCCGCTTCCATGTTGCCACAATCAGAACGAACATAATAAAGCACGGGATGAGCCATGTACTCATTAACGTGATGACTGCCATCGTTATTCCCTCCTCACACTTCGATGGTAAAATATCCGATCCACGATTACAGCGCCAAGTGAAGATATGAGTGTTGCAATAATTGTTGTTCCAACGATTTCCGTTGGTGCTGCTGACTGATAATGCATCCGAATCGCAATAACTGTTGTCGGGATGATGGTTAAACTTGATGTGTTTAACGCTAAAAATGTAATCATCGACCTTGACGCTTCATCTGTCCCACTTAATTGCTTCATTTGTTCCATCGCTTTGAGCCCCATGGGAGTTGCTGCATTCCCCAGTCCAAAAATATTTGCTGTGATATTAGATAAAATGTAGCCCATTGCCGGATGGTCTTTTGGTATTTCGGGAAATAATTTAGACACAAACGGCCGGAATAACTGTGCTAATTTTTGCAGGATTCCTGCCTTTTCCGCTACTTTCATCATACCGAGCCAAAATACCATTACACTGATTAGACCGATAGAAATGGTGACCGCTTCTTCTGCACTTTCAAACAGTGCTTTATTTACCTCTTCCATTTTTCCAGTTATCATCGCGTAAAAAATCCCGATGATAGCCATTGATGCCCAAATGATATTAACCATATTAATCTAACCCTACCATTTGTTTTAGTACGGATATTGTATCGGTCAGCAACGTGTCCTTGGACGCTTGCCGTTTTCTATTTAATACAGATACCTCACCTAGTGGTTTCTGGTCTAAATAAATGACAGTTTTGCCAATTTGTTCCTGGCTTGCCTGCAATGGTTGCTTTAATAAATATGTCTTCATCCCAATGTGTTCTTGTTCATGTGCATCCAAGGGATAAAGCACATCGTGCGGGACATAGCCTGTAGCTGTTTGATTGGAATTCTTCAGCTGGTATGTCTTTTCTCCCTTGTCCAGAACGGATGTCATATGGTATTTATCAAACGCCCAATCATACATTCCGATATGGTCCTGCCAATCATCCGGGTCATTTAGAGTCACTGCTATTAGTTCCATATCGTCTTTACGAGCTGCTGATACAAGGGTTCGCCCAGCAACTTTCGTAAACCCTGTCTTCCCGCCGATGCAATAATCATAATACGAAGTTAATAGTTTATTTTTATTGCGCCAGGCATATTCTTTGGTGTCCGCTTTGTAAGTAGTTGTACCAGTAATCTCTCTAAATTCGCTGTTATTCATCGCATAGCGCATAAGCAGTGCCATATCATATGCAGTGGAATAGTGCGTTTTGGAATCCAATCCATGGGGGTTATCGAAATGGCTGTTTGTCATTCCTAACCAACTCGCCTTTTCATTCATTAAATAACTAAATCCTTCCACACTGCCACCGACATGTTCTGCGATCGCTACTGCTGCGTCATTGCCGGAACGAAGTATTAATCCGTAGACAAGATCCTTTAACTTGATCTTTTCTCCCTGCTCCAAATAGATTGATGACCCCTCGGCATAGGCGGCCCGTTTGGAAACCGTTACCGTCTCGTCCATTTTTCCGGACTCAATGGCAATCATGGCGGTCATGATTTTAGTAATACTGGCAATGGGCCGTTGTTGATTGGCGTCTTTTTCATAAAGCACTCTGCCTGATGATTGTTCCATTAAAATAGCCTGATCCGCAGACGTACTAGGCTTGGCCTGTCCATTATCAGGAAATACAAGCATGCATACGAAAAGAAACATCATCATTACAAATATCCAACGCATCATGGGGATCCTCCCGTTGTTTTTGTGTCTATACAGTCTATGCTGGGCAAACTGTAATATGATAAAAAAAACCCCTGCATTCAATTATGCAAAGGTTCATTCAGGCTTGGATTGATACGTATCTATCCCTGTGTGAAAGTTTTCAAAAAATAAATCTGCTTCATGCTCAACGGCATCTTGATCAACCTCTTGAGGTAATGGCGGTAATTCATCGAGTGAGGTTAACCCAAAATAGGTTAAAAAATCCTTGCTCGTGCCAAATAATATTGGCCTTCCCACCCCATCACGCCGACCAACTTCTTCAATTAGTGATCTGGACAGTAAGGTTTGTACTGGACGATCACTTTTTACACCGCGAATATCCTCAATTTCCGTTCTGGTTATCGGCTGTCTATAGGCGATAATTGCTAGTGTTTCCAGTGCCGCTTGTGACATTCTGGATGATTGAGGTGTTTCTAGCAGCTTTTTAAAATATTCACTATGCTCCGGTTTAGTTGTTAAATGAAACAACTGATGTGATCGCATAATCATAATCCCGCGGTCGGTGTTTTCATATTCGTAAGTTAATTCCTCCAATATATGCTCAATGGTTGTTGGATCAACTTCCAGTATGTGTGCGAGCTGTTTTACGGTTATGCCGTCATCACCGCTGGCAAACAACAGCCCTTCAACAATTGCTTTTAATTCTGACATGCTTACCACTCTTTCTCAATATAAAATGAAACACATTCAGCGCGATTGACGGGCTAATTATTCCCACCTTCTTTTTTATATCCGTACGCTTAGATGTAGAGGGATTACTGCCCATTATACGCGAGAAAATACATATAATTCTGCAAGCTGTTTTTCTTGCTTACAGTATACTTGTTTGTCTTTCATTAATTCCAGTATAGCGATAAAGGTTACAACAATATGTGAACGCGAACGATAGGTAAACAGATCATCAAAAAGAACGCCATCCCGTTTACGTTTGACCACTTGGATTACCTCTTCCATTCGTTGTTCAAGAGAAATATCAATGCGACTTATTTTGGTTTCCAGTGGTTCTTTCCACTTTTTACGTTCTAGCATGTTATTTAATGCACCGAGCATATCGTAAATGGAAACATCGCCTTGTACCACCGGCTGCTTGTTATCGATATCGGTAAACTGGACGGGTGAACGGGTGAAAATTTGGTTCGAATCCTTTTCTTTTTCTTTTAATGTTTCCGCGGCTTGCTTATATTTTCGATAGGCAATCAAGCGATCCATCAATTCATCTCGTGGATCCTCTTCATACGTATCGTCCTCTATGTCAATTTCCTGTTTTGGCAACAGCATCTGGCTCTTGATTGCTAATAAGGTGCTAGCCATCACCAAGTATTCACTAGCCACATTTAATTCTAACTGCTGCATGGTGTGGATATACTCCATATACTGCTCTGTGATCTGTGCTACAGGTATATCATATATATTTATCTCGTACTGATTAATTAAATGCAATAATAAATCGAGCGGTCCCTCGAACGAATCAATTTTCACCTGATACGCCTGATTCATCGTAATCCCTCACCTCCCATAATATAGTGAAACAGGTGTTACCAATCTAAAAAAATAATGAATCTGTCATATGCGCCTATACATTATCCCGATGATCTACATACGTTATTAACGTAAGATAAATGTTGACTAAAGACATTTATTCTCAAGTTCAAAAGGAGGAATTTCATTATGGGTGCAGGTTATGGCGGTGGATTTGCGTTAATCGTCGTATTGTTCATTTTACTCATCATCGTTGGTGCTGCTTGGTTATAGAATGATAGCCTTGCATGCATAAGCCATCAATCGTTTATAAACAATGAATGGCGACAAAGAGCCAACCCGATCATAAAGGGTTGGCTCTTTACGTTGATCATGTCGATGGTCGATTCCAGTTAGTAATAAGAAACGATTACATGAGACGACTTCACATGCTTAATCATTATCGCCTTCATCATCGTCTGAATTACACTTATTATAAAAGTTCTGGATGCGTTCATCTGCACAGACGGCATATTTATCCTGATACATCATATTGATTTCGTTGATCATTTTCTTACCGATCCCGGAATTTCGATGGGATGGATTAACCGATATGTGCTGGACAACCGCATTAAGATCATTCTCAATTCTTATACCAATTGCACCGAGCACATCATCTTCTTTTTTCCATAGAAAAAGATGCCAATCGGGATTTGTGTCATATTCTTTTATGGTCTGTTGCAATTTCTTTACATCTTTTTCATGTGGCATAAAAGAAAGTAAACCCATTGCAATTTTTTCCAAATTCTTCTTATAACGAATTAACATAAATACCCCTCATTATGATAAAGTTCAAGCACAGAAAGAAAACCTATCATCCGACAAAATAAAAATTTTGATTCTGTTGTATAATACTATTAATGTGCATGAACTACATCGTATTGTCAACTGTTATGGGTATACCGTATTAAAAAACAAACACAACCCAATAGATGACGCCCCATACCAGACCGATTACAAGTAACAATGTAAATAAAATCCAATTCTTTTTACGCTGATTCAACACGTTTCATCCTTTAAATCATCATTGACAAATTTTTACTTTACTATACCAGTCCAGCATGTAAAATTTTTGAACATTCTTTTTTTATTCCTATTCATTTGAATGTTGCGCCTGGCGACAGATAGTTTGGACAATGGTATAACCATCTGATTGTTTACCATTTAACCGGAATGGAATCATATTAATCAAACCCAACCAAATATTAAACAAAACGAATGCGCGGACGGGCCCATATGAAAAGCCTACCAAACAAAAAACAACCGTGGCAGCAATTCCATTACCGATGGGACCACATAAGCTAATCCAAATGATTTCCATTGGTTTGTATGGTTTATCTCGTTTATTGTAAGCTAAGCCACCTAAAAAAAATAATGTATGAATTGAAAACTGTATTTGTTTATAGGATAATGCTGCAATCTTTTTCCCTGATCCGAGCGATAGTATGATAGAATCAGCTTTTGCCCATTTTGCCCCAAATACATGCCCTAGTTCATGTACAAATGTGCTGATTGGCGCAATAATAAATATGAGCAGCAGCACAACATAAATGTCCATACCTCACATCCTACAGCTTTCCAATTTAGAACGTTAGAAGTCCAATTTATTCTTCAAAAACATTAACTTCTTTCATAACATCTCCATTTTTCATTGCTTTTGCATATTCAATACCGGAAGTTACTTGACCGAAAACAGTATGCACTCCATTCAAGTGTGGCTGTGCTTCATGAACAATGAAAAACTGGCAGCTTCCTGTATCTTTACCGGCATGTGCCATTGATAACGACCCTTCGACATGTTGATGCGGGTTTCCTTCTGTTTCGCATTTAATGGTATAACCAGCGTTTCCTGTCCCATTTCCATTTGGGCATCCACCTTGGCTGACAAATCCAGGAATCACTCGATGAAAAGTTAACCCATCATAAAATGATTCGTTTGCCAATTTTTCAAAGTTCGCTACCGTACCCGGAGCTTCCTCTGGATATAATTCAAATTCAATTTTATTCCCATTTTCCATCAAAATATAGCCTTTTTTAGCCATCACTCTATCCCCTTTACATTTAAATCATAGTTAATCTTATCATTAATTTGCTGTTTTTAAAAGAATTATAGCAAAACATGCCTATTTCGATGATTATCCAGGCCTTATTCTTGTTAATTGACGCTATTCATAGGATAAATCGAACTTTACAACATCCTGATAGGTCTCTCTGGCAACAACAAGTTTTGCGGTTTCATTCTCGACAAACACAACAGCGGGTTTCGGAAATCGATTATAATGATTAGCCATGGAGTATCCATAGGCTCCCGTTGAAAAAACGGCTAAAACATCACCATCGTCAATGTCCGGAACTGGCAAATCCCAAATAAGCATATCACCGGATTCACAGCATTTACCAGCAATCGAAACCGTCTGTGTTGAGGAAAGCTCTGCCTTATTGGCAATAATCCCTTCGTATTTTGCCTGGTACAACGCTGGACGTAAATTATCCGTCATTCCCCCGTCAACTGATAGGTATTGTCGAACACCCGGGATCTGCTTCATTGCACCAACTGAATATAACGTAATCCCTGCGTTCCCAGCGATTGCACGGCCTGGTTCAAGCCAAATTTCTGGAAGAGGAATGGACGAATCTTCACAAAGCCGTTTGACCGTACAAACGAGATCTTCCACATACAAATGTAATGGAAGCGGGTTATCCGCTTTGGTGTAACGGATGCCAAAGCCTCCACCGAGGTTTAACACCTCCGGAATGTAGCCAAATTGTTTGTTCCATTTCGTAATTTCTTCAAATAAACGTTCCGCTGCAACCAAAAAGCGATCCGTTTCCACGATTTGGGAGCCGATATGGCAATGCAATCCTTTAAATCGAATATGCTCGTGATGATGCAGCAGTGCAAAAGCACGATCCGCTTGTCCATTTTGTAAATTAAAACCAAATTTGGAGTCTTCATTTCCTGTCAAAATATACTGATGGGTTTCCGCTTCAATACCAGGTGTTACCCGCATAAGCACATCCATTTTTTTATTGTGTTTTTTTAATAGCGTATCCAGTAGTTCAATATCATGAAAATTATCAACAACGATACAGCCAATCTCATGCGTAATGGCCATTTCAATTTCATTCCTGCTTTTGTTATTTCCATGCAGATGAATCCGGTCCATCGGAAATCCTGCCTGTAAAGCGGTATATAGCTCCCCCTCTGAAACAACGTCCAGGCTTAGGTTCTCCTGCTTAACAACTTGGAGCATGGCAATAGAGGAAAATGCTTTACTCGCATAGGCTACTTGTGCCTTGACCCCCATCTCGGCAAATGTCTGTACAAATGCACGGCAGTTTTCACGAATTAGGGAAACATCATATACATATAAAGGGGTGCCATATTCGTTGGCTAAATCAATTGCATCAATTCCCCCGATTATTAAATGTCCTTGTTCTGTTGTAAATGGGTGATTATCAATTATCATGCACGTCCTCCGTCCTTTTCAAATCCAAAAACACGATAAGTACAGGCGTCCATCACACGCCGGTTAAAAAGCGTAAAACTGATGGACGCCAGCCATTCAGGATTAAAAATTTTAACTTTATGAAAAGAACTTTATCACAATAAAGCGAAAATGAAAAGGAAATCGCAGAAAAAGTTTGCTTACCCGTCATTCTTTTCGATATGGACTGGTTGACGATACGTATTACGCGGATGTACAATGCTTGGCCGTTCATTTTCAAACGGCATTGGGATTCGCAATAGAATATGCATTATTGCCTTGGCATTAAACGGGATAAATGGCCAGAAATAAGGTGTTTTTAACGACTTGAGGCTTACCAGGAATAAGATGAACACGGTAACCCCAACCACGAATCCGTATAAGCCAAAAAATGCTACAGCAAGTACTAAAAAAATACGCGTTATTTTATTGGCAACGCTTAATTCATAGCTTGGTGTGACATAATCTCCGATTGCACTTATAGAGATATATAAAATTGCTTCCGGACTGAGCATCCCCACATCAATCGCAATTTCTCCAATTAGTACGGCCGCGATTAACCCCATTGCTGTTGATAATGGGGTGGGCGTATGAATCGCTGCCATTCGGAGGAATTCTATCCCTAACGCACCTAAAATAATTTGCACAACCATCGGGATATTTCCTTCATCATTCGGTCCGATAAAAGCTAATGACTTCGGCAATAGTGTCGGATCCATGGTCAATAACAACCACATTGGCAGAAGAAAAATAGCCGCAAAAATAGCCAGGAATCTTGCCCATCGTATAAATGTCCCAACCGCGGGCCGCTGTCGATACTCTTCTGCGTGTTGTACATGGTGAAAATAAGTAGTAGGAAAAATAATCACACTTGGTGATGTATCCACCGTGACGAGCACATGTCCTTCCAGCACATGATGACAGGCAACATCTGGACGTTCCGTATAGCGAACCATTGGATATGGATTCCATTTATTTTTGATCATGAATTCTTCCAATGTTTTATCGGCCATGGACATGCCGTCGATTTCCACGTCACGAATCTCATTCTTGATTAAATCTACTAGGTCCATGTCAGCTACATCCTGCAAATACGTAACACACACGTCCATTTTTGAACGTTCTCCAATTTTTAACATTTCATTACGAAGTCGCTCATCCCGAATTCGTCGTCTGGTTAGTGATGTGTTTTCAATAATGTTTTCGGTATAACCATCTCGTGAACCGCGCACTACATGTTCTGTGTCCGGTTCCTCGGGGGTACGTCCAGGATAGTGACGTACATCGATAACAAAGGCATCATTGTAACCATCAATGAAGATAACAATTAACCCGGACAGCATTTGATCTACTGCCTCATCCATTGATTTAATTCGTTCTACCTGTTGATGAATCAAGCGATTTTCGATAATCTCTTGGGCCTTTTTTCGGCTAATCTCATTATCATTTATTTCAACAAGCACTTTTAAAATTTGAACGATGACGGAAGAGTCGACTAGTCCATTCAAATAGTAGAGCTGAACTTTTGTTTTTAATACAGTAACTTCCCGAAATCCTACATCAAATGAAACATTAATCCCAACATGTTTCTCCATATATTTTTCTGTATCATGTATATTTGATGAAATAGGACTTTTGTTCTCTTTGGTATTTGACATTTCTTTACACTCCCTACTTACTTGCCTATCTTACAAAAATCAACCACTGGAACAACGAACCGGTAACCTTGCCGAATACGATCGCCATCAGCAGCCATAATAAATACGGTTCTAATCCAATTCGCTTGGAAAGAAGCGGAAACACATTCAATACTTCTGTCAATGCAGCAGCAAGCATGCCGTTAAAAATACCATGAAATACGCCCCAGATCACTAAGATAATCAACGGCTGACTCCATGACATATTGGTAAATGATAAATAGGTACCAAGTAGAAGACCAGCAATAATACATGCACTATAAGCAGGAATAAGCGTGTCTGTTTTACTAAGCTGGACAAGTCTGGGGATGATTCCCAGTACAGTTATGAAGCCAACAAACCCTCCGCCAACACCAAGCCCACTGGCAAAGCCAATGATAATCTCAGCGATAATTTGCAATCCATGACTAATCATTCAACTTATTTTCGTAATGCATGACGTATTGATGCAGGTCCTGCTGATAATTAAACAGTTCAATTTCCAGTGGGCTCGGTTCTTCATTAAACCGTTTTTTAAACCAATGGTTAAAAAACAATAGCATCCCTACCCCAAGACCAAAGGAATAAGGTACCTGAATCCAAAGTGGATATTCACTATGTTTTCCGGTTAGCAAATAGTGTAGTTTTTGCTGCACTTCTTGCATGCTGACATCATAATGGAAGTTCATGATCGTCATAGCTGTCCCAACGAACAGAATAAGCCAGACGAACGAAGCTAATAAGACAGACGGTTTCTTTTTTTTCTTAACAATCCAAATGATGGTTTGAGCCGGTCCGACCAGCTGGAACTCTATATCGGGAAAAGACTTTCGTAGATGATCAATAATAATAAAACCATCAATAATGACGATGTTTCGATCTTTTTCGGTAATACGATACAGGCTTGTCTCTTCCATCTCTTGCTTATGTTCGGAAGATGTTGACAAATATGCAATTTCCTTTAACAAAATCGTCTTGGCTTTTGTTTTTTCCAGCTTCTTTTTCATGCGAATATACACAATATCTGTCATATGTATCACCCCACAAAGGTAGTATTCGTCATTAGCGTATTTTTATAACAAAAAAGAGGTGAGGATATAACGAAACCTTGTATAAATGACGAATGACTATAAGATGGGAAGTTTAGAACATTACTTTTTCGAGTGAAGTGTCATACGTAGTTGATGGAAACTGCGACGTAGTGAATATTGATTTCCGACTAGATGTGCTGATGCCGGACTAGTATAGCCTGTTTACTGACTGAAAGATTATTAGCATTTCTTCAGTTAAAGAATTCTATTGTCACAAGCTATACTGTAGGATAATACACGCTGTTCATAATATGCCGACACTTGAATACAGTGTCTTTTCACAATCGTATTGTGAGACCTTCAGACATGTGTTGTTCTCAGCAGGAATCAACTACCCTACGATCCAATGCTCTAATTATTAAATAATTAAGAGATGAGCGCATATAATTATAGGTGGCACCAACCCTAGCGAAGGAAATACACGGAGACTCCTGTGGGACAAGTGGCCAGAGTGAGACCCCGCAGTGTGTCACAAACAAGGATGGAAGGCTAAGTGCACGACGTCCTGTCGTAACGCCTTCATGACCAACATCATGTTGGCCCGAGGCTCACGGGTCACCCACGGAAAGCGTAGTGTATTTCCGTAGCGGTAAGATAACTACTATCCGAAGTTATGTCGCAGTTTATGCATAATCAGCATCAAAGTATCCCTATACTTAGTACTTAAAAATCCACATCGAGATACTTCCTTGCTAAAGTTTATACGTTCCTAAGTGTAAAAAGAAAAATCCGAACGAATTCAAGTTCCAATTGAAGAAACTTGAATCATCGTTCGGATTTCTCTACTATAACGAAAACACTTTTGTTCCGGCTGTTTGCTGCTAACCCATTTTATCCTTCATATCATGTAAAATCCTTTTTTCTAATCTTGATACCTGTACCTGCGATATTCCCAATCTCTCCGCTACTTCTGATTGAGTCTGGTCTTTGTAATATCGCAAATAGACAATCAGCCGCTCGCGTTCTGTTAAACCCCGAATCGCTTCTTGCAGTGAAATTTTATCAAACCATCGGTTATCTGGATCGGCGATTTGATCTAACAGTGTGATGGGATCGCCATCGTTTTCAAATACAGTTTCATGAATCGAGTGTGGCGATTTTCCGGCTTCCTCGGCATGAACCACATCTTCAGCTGGAATATCCAATGCTTCCGCAATTTCATGAACAGTTGGTGATCTGCCCAACCGTTTTGTCAGCTCATCTTTCTTCTTGCGGATCTTATTCCCTGTTTCTTTAAGCGTCCTGCTTACTTTGATACTGCCATCATCACGAATAAATCGCTGAATTTCACCTATGATCATGGGAACAGCATATGTTGAAAATCGGACATCATAAGATAAATCAAATTTATCAATCGATTTGATCAATCCAATGCTGCCAATTTGAAATAAATCATCTGGATCATAGCCACGATTGATAAAACGCTGCACAACGGACCAGACAAGCCGCATATTCTTTTCCACGAGTAAATCTCTCGCATCTTGATCGCCTTGCTGACTTTTATAAATATACTCCTTTACTTGCTCATCGGTTAAAGCGTCTTTACGATTAGAATGCTTAACATTTACATCCATTGGCAAGTCCCTATTTACTTACCGTTCTATTTTTTGTTAATTGCTTGGTCATGTGGACAGATGTGCCTGCTCCCGCTTCCGAAATCACTTTAACCGAGTCCATAAAGTTTTCAATAATCGTAAATCCCATTCCAGAGCGTTCCAATTCCGGTTTTGATGTGAATAAAGGTTGTCTGGCCTCTTCCACATCACCGATTCCTATGCCATCGTCTTTGATCGTCAGGTCCAGTTCATCATCACGCAGGATACATGTAATATGAACTTGATGGTCTGGTTCATTATTATAGCCGTGAATGATAGCATTGGTGACAGCTTCAGATACGACCGTTTTAATTTCAGTCAATTCATCCATTGTCGGATCAATCTGTGTAACAAATGCGGCAACCGTCACCCGTGCAAACGATTCATTTTCACTAATACTGGAAAATGTAACATTCATTTCATTATTCATGACGCCACCCCTAACGTAACTAATGCATACTGCTCGTTTTCCTCTAAACGGACGATTTTAAACATACCAGACATTTCAAACAACCGATTTACTGCTGGCGAAACGGAACATACGACCATTTCACCACCCAGTTGAAGTACCTCTTTATATCGTCCTAAAATAACCCCAAGCCCGGAGCTATCCATAAATGAAACAGCTTCAAGATTCAGTACCACATGTTTCACATCGTTTTTATACAACATTTCCTTCCATTCATTACGAAGATTCTCTGTTTCGTGATGATCAAGTTCGCCTGCTAATCGGACAATCAACACGTCTTCTTTTACATCAAACATTGTCTTCAAACTCAATTTTGTGTCTCCTCCTCACAATACGTTGTACCTGTTCATTTCAACAGAAGATGAGCCAATTCCTGCACCCCGACAAAAGAAGAAGAAATCCGACAAAAATATACAATACTCACAAGGAATACCAAAAGCGCAGGCATTTGGAGTGCTGCGCTTGACCGACATGTTCGGTTAACTTGATTTGGTCATTTCCCCGATCGATCGTTTAAATAATGTAAAGAAGGATGCGGGTTTAATATCTTCCTTTACTGTTAATGTAGTTTTCGATAAGACCTTTTTTCCGTCCTTAACAATCAACGTCCCTACCTTATCCCCTTTTTCCAGTGGCAGGCTGACAGAATCCATTTTGACCAATGTGGTAATGTTTTTCGGCTCTTCACCCTTTTTGTGGAGCGTACTAATCGATTCGGATGCAACAACATCTACTTCTCGTTCATCTGCTTTTAGCATATTGAGTTTGGTAATCGGCTGCCCTTTTTCAAATAATTTTTTCGTGCCAAACTGATTAAACGCATAATCGAGCATTTTCGTAACGGTCGCATTTCGTTCTTTCGTTGTCTTTGCCCCCATGACAACGGAAATCACGCGCATATCATTCTTTTGGGCAGTTGCCGTTAAACAGTATTTCGCCTCGTTCGTATAACCTGTTTTCAGCCCATCGACACCAGGGTAAAATTTCACTAGCTTGTTTGTGTTAACTAACCAGAACTCATCCTCGGTACCTTTTCGCAAGTAATCTTCATAGATCGAGGTATAATCTGTGATTTTTTCGTATTTTAATAGTTCTTTTGCCATAACAGCCATGTCGTTTGCTGTACTATAATGGTCGTCAGCTGGTAAACCAGTACAATTATTAAAATGGGTGTTTTTCAGCCCCAGCTCTTTCGCTTTTTTATTCATCCTTTTCACAAATGCTTCTTCACTGCCAGCAATTCGTTCCGCCATGGCAACACTTGCATCATTTCCAGAAGCAATGGAGATACCTTTTAATAAATCATTCAAAGACATTTCTTCGCCAGCCTCTAAAAAGATTTGTGACCCGCCCATGGAAGCGGCTTTTTCACTAACCCGAACTTTCTCATCCAATTTCAGATTGCCTTTATCCAACTCCTCCATGATGATTAATAGGGTCATAATTTTCGTCATACTCGCTGGTGGAAGCTCCTCTTGTGCATTCTTATCAAATAGCACTTTTCCTGTGTCACGCTCAATCAGGATGGCCGATTTTGCATCAGGAGCAAGGTCTACTGTATCCTTTGATTCATCCGTACTCTTCTCCTCGGCAAATACAGATATTGTTGAGACCCATAACAAAGAAAAAACCATACTAATAAGTAAACCATATTTTTTCATAACCTTACCTCCAAGAGTCAATATAGATCTAGGATTGACAGGATTTATGGTTTTTATAACTTAAAAAACAGCAAATATACATATTACTCCATTCCCTAGTGGAAAATCGGTTAGGTCGAAATGCATGAAAAAAGCACACTGCCAAATCGTGTGCTTTTTTCTAAAAACTTATTCCGTAATTACATCATATATCAGCGTCGGGGCTTTTGAAGGTTTGTCGGCAATCGTAATACTGTTGTACAGTTTTTCTTTGACATCATCAATCACATCCTGATTGGTATGGATTGTCAGCAAGGATTCGCCTGCTCGTACCGGATCACCAACTTTTTTATGGAGTACTAACCCAACAGCAAGATCAATCACCGAATCCTTCGTTGCTCGTCCAGCACCAAGCATCATTGCTGCTGTTCCAATATCATCAGCGACAATATTCTGAATGGTGCCGGATGTTTTGGCGGTTAACTCTATTTTTTGGGCAGCCTGAGGGAGTAACGAAGGCTGATCAACGACATTTGCATCGCCACCCTGAGAAGCAAGGAAAGTTTTAAAATGCTCCAACGCCTTACCATTTTCTATATTTTGCTTCAGTTTTTCCCGGGCATCGTCAAGACTAGCTGCTTGGTTAGCAAGGACGACCATTTGACTTCCCAATGTTAAACATAATTCGGTTAAATCTTCCGGTCCCTTGCCTCTTAGTGTATCAATCGCTTCTTGAACTTCCAGCGCATTTCCAATCGCCTGTCCTAACGGCTGACTCATGTCTGAAATAACAGCCATCGTTTTCCTGCCGACATGATTCCCGATTGAGACCATCTGATGGGCCAGTTCCCGGGCATCCTCCAGTTTCTTCATAAATGCACCTGCACCAGTTTTTACATCCAGTACAATTGCATCGGCTCCGGAAGCAATTTTTTTACTCATAATGGAGCTGGCAATCAATGGGATCGAATCGACGGTGGCGGTCACATCTCGTAAACTATACAGTTTTTTGTCGGCGGGGGTTAAGTTGCCTGTTTGTCCCACAACGGCTACTTTATTTCGATTGACTAATTTGATAAATTCATCACTTGTTAATTCAACATGAAATCCTGGTATAGCCTCTAATTTATCAATTGTCCCACCGGTATGGCCTAACCCTCGTCCACTCATTTTTGCTACAGGTACGCCAAGCGACGCAACAAGCGGGGCGAGAATTAATGTGGTGGTATCACCTACCCCGCCAGTCGAATGCTTATCGACCTTGATTCCAGAAATTGCGGATAAATCTATTTGATCACCTGAATCAACCATGGCAGACGTTAACATGGCACATTCGGCTGGAGTCATTTCTTGATAATAAATTGCCATGAGCAAGGCACTAACCTGGTAATCCGGGATCTCTCCTTTAGTATAACCATCAACAAAAAAGCGTATCTCGTCCTTAGTTAATTTTTTGCCATCGCGTTTTTTCTCGATAATATCGTACATTCTCATAGCGTATTACTCTTCCTTCCTTTCGGGTAATGTGCGAACAATTTCTTTGACAAACTGCAGAAAATCTTCGCGTACTTTTGCCGTTGTCTCGATTACTTCATCATGGGTTAATGGTTGATCAAGAATTCCAGCGGCCATATTAGAAATGCAGGAAATTCCCAGCACCCGTAATCCTGCATGTCCAGCAGCAATTACTTCTGGAACCGTTGACATCCCAACTGCATCCCCGCCTAACACTCGCAGCATCCTAATTTCAGCTGGCGTTTCATACGTTGGACCAGTATTTCCCACATAGACCCCTTGTTGGATAGAGATCCCCAGGCTATTCGCACATGCCTTCGCATGCTCAATATAGCTTCGATCATAAACGGCAGACATATCCGGAAAGCGCGGCCCCAATTCCTCGTCGTTTGGGCCAATTAATGGATTTGTCCCCATATTATTGATGTGGTCGGTGAGTAACATAAGATCTCCTGGAGAAAAGCTTTCATTGATCCCTCCAGAAGCATTCGTCACCAGCAATGATGTAATGCCAAGCTCCTTCATCACCCGAACAGGAAACGTAACCTGGTGCATCGAATAGCCTTCGTAAAAATGGAATCGACCTTGCATGGCCATAACTTGTTTCCCTTCCAATGTACCAATAACCAGTTGTCCTTTATGCCCTGCCACAGTGGACACAGGAAAATGTGGTATATCACCATATGAAATCGTGATCGGTTTTTCGATATTTTCGGCCAACACCCCTAAACCAGAGCCTAGGATCAGGCCAATGGACGGCTTGGCAGACAGTTGTTCTTGAATAAATGTGCTTGCTTCTTGTATTTCGGTATGTTTCATCTACATACATCCTTTCTTCAAGGTGATAAACGTACTATGTATCAGGCATTGGAAATCCAATATAGAAAGACTTCCAATGCAAGTTATGTTACGAAATATCGGATAAAAAGCTTTTTCCGTGCTCAGGCATTTTAACAGCAAAATTATTGGCAATTGTGGCGCCAATATCAGCAAATGTATCCCGCAATGGCAAGTGTTTCCCTGTTTCGCTGCCGGTATGGTAAACAAGTAATGGCACATATTCACGGGTATGATCGGTTCCATGATGGATTGGATCATTCCCATGGTCTGCTGTGATAATCAGTAAATCATCCTCGGTTAATTTATCCAGCACTTCCGGAAGTCTGGCATCATATGCCTCCAATGCCTCCCCGTATCCTTTTGGATCACGGCGATGGCCATATTTGGCATCGAAATCCACCAGGTTTAAAAAACTAATCCCGGTAAAATCCTTATCCATGGTTTCCACTATTTTGGTCATGCCATCATCATTATCCTTCGTCCGAATGGCCTCGGTAACTCCCTCACCATCATAAATATCGGATATCTTGCCAAGCGCGATGACATCATATCCGCTGTCCTTTAGTTCGTTCATCACGGTACGGCCGAATGGTTTTAACGCATAATCATGCCGATTTGGGGTGCGTTCAAATGTTCCTGGCTTGCCGACAAATGGCCTGGCAATTACCCGTCCAACCATATACCGTTCATCCAATGTCAGTTCACGGGCAATTTCACAAATTTGATAAAGTTCATCAAGTGGAACAATCTCCTCGTGGGTTGCGATCTGTAACACCGAGTCGGCTGAAGTATAAACGATAAGTGCTCCCGTTTCCAAATGCTCTTTGCCAAGCTCTTCAATAATCGCAGTACCGGAAGCAGGCTTGTTTCCAATAATTTTTCGTCCCGTTTTTTGTTCAAGTTCAGTGATTAATTCAGGGGGGAAACCATCCGGAAACGTACGAAATGGCTGTTGAATGTTTAACCCCATAATTTCCCAGTGTCCAGTCATCGTATCTTTTCCGTTGGATGCCTCTTGCATTTTTGTATAAGAAGCTAATGGTGCAGCTGCTTTTTCCACCCCATCAATTTCCCGAATATTACTTAGTCCTAATTTACCCATATTTGGCATGTTAAGCCCATGCATACGTTCGGCAATATGGCCATATGTATCGGCACCTTCATCGCCAAATTTGGCAGCATCCGGTGCTTCACCGATCCCTACCGAATCCATCACAATTAAAAAAACGCGTTTAAATTTCTTCATGATCAAACCTCCCGATATTATCTTCCCTATTTGCATATTTTCTATGTTCATTCAGGCAATAATATGGTCTCGAATTTCTTGAATCATCCGTTTTAGACGTATGATGTCAGACAACTACGGCCAATCATTATGCCCTTGGGTGATACAGATTGTATACATCTTTCAATCTAGTTTTTGTCACATGCGTATAAATTTGCGTGGTTGAAATATCTGCATGGCCGAGCATTTCCTGGACTGAACGCAAATCGGCTCCATTCTCTAATAAATGCGTAGCAAATGAGTGCCGTAATGTATGCGGCGTTAATTTCTTCGTAATACCAGCATCCCTTGCTGCCCCTTTAAGAATCTTCCAAAAGCCTTGCCGGGTTAATGGTCGGCCATGCTGATTCACGAATAATGTCTTGGTGTCATTCTGTTTCGTTAATCTGCCACGGGCATGTTGCAGATATTCCTCAATGGCATTTCCGGCAACATCGCCGAGCGGTACAATCCGCTCCTTCTCCCCTTTTCCCAAGCACCGAACAAAACCCATGGTTAGATGCAAATCACTGACTTGAAGGCTAATTAGTTCCGTTACCCGCAACCCAGTCGCATACAGTAACTCCAGCATCGCCTTATTCCGGATCTTCAATGGCGTATTGCCACTTATGGAAAGTAATGATTCCATATCAGCCGGTGATAAAACATCCGGAAGTTTACGTTCTTGCCTGGGTGATTCAATATGTAAACAAGCATCATGGGTTACGAGCTGTTCTCCAATCAGAAAACGATGAAACAAGCGAATAGACGACAATGTTCTGGCAATAGTGGCGGCAGATTTACTACTATCCTTTAGTGTGTAAAGAAACCCCATCACGTCACGACGCTGTACTTGCTCCCATGTAGACCTTCCCGCATCCGTTTTAATGTAAGACAAATACTGATGTAAGTCACGCTTATAGGATGTTAACGTATTTTCCGACAATCCTCGTTCTATTTTCAAATAATGAAAGAAATCGTTCATTTGCGATTCTAGCATGACTATTACTCTCCTAATCGAAAAAATAAATTCAATCGATCAATGAAACCGTCATCTGTTTGATATACTTTGACAGCTGGTCCGTCAGGTGCATCATAACGATGGATCTGTTCATATTCCGTATGCATCACACGAAGTCCAAAATAAAATAAAAATGTACACCCAATAAAAATGATGAAAATTTTTAATGTATCCCATATCATTTGCTTCATAAGGCATGTCCCCTTTTAAGTAAAGCTTACCTAATTAAAAGATATGCCAAAAAAGCGGAACAATATACATCGAAGCATAAATAAAACAAAAAGGAGTACATTCAAACATCAGATAACCCAATCTTTCCATGCAGGTTACATCTTCAAAATACGCTATTTTCCCTAATTTGTAAATTAGAGTGACTGTATTTGTATAAATAGAATGAAACTGACGATACTTGTTTTTATAGTCTGAAATTCGAGGTGTTTGGAGATGAATAAAGAGAACTTTTCCATTGTGGGTAAGGATGTGCAACGAATCGATGCAGCAGATAAAGCATTCGGTCGAGTGAAATACACCGGAGATGTTTCGATCCCGGGCATCTTACATGCCAATTTACATACAAGTGAATATGCCCATGCAACAATCAAATCTATTGATACAGCTGAAGCTTGGAACGTTACCGGTGTACAAGCTGTATTAACTGGGGAAGATTTGCCGCTGCTTGTCGGCCCCCTGCTTGCTGATCGTCCAATCCTGGCCCGAAAAAAAGTTAGATACTACGGTGAACCGGTAGCAATGGTGGTTGCCGACACCTATCAGCATGCCAAACAAGCAGCCAACTTGATTCAAGTAATCTATGAGGAATTACCTGTCGTCAACTCTCCAAGTGAAGCGGTTCTACCTCATTCACCCTTAATTCACGAGGACTTAGGCACGTATAAGGTTCAAGTAGAAGGTGTGCACGCGATTCCGAATACCAATATTGCCAATCTGACGAAAATCCGAAAAGGAAATATGGATACTGGCTGGAGTGAAAGCGATGTAACCATTGAAACGAGCGTATCCTTCTCACCTTCTGACCATGCTGCGCTGGAAACAAGAGTTGCTCGCGTCGAAATCCTGCCTGATGAACGAATAATGATTTATTCTTCAACACAGGGACCTTTTTATATAAAAAAATTATTCACCCAGTTTTTCAACATTGATGCTGGGAAAATTTCTGTTCATACACCAATGCTTGGCGGTGCTTTCGGTGGAAAAGGAACCGTACAACTGGAATTCCTGGCCTATGTAGCTTCCCGTGCTGTTGGTGGGAAAATGGTAAAAGTTCAAAACACACGAGAAGAAGATTTGATCACTTCTCCCGTCCACATTGGACTTGAGGCAACGGTAAAACTTGGGGCCTCCAGCGACGGAAAATTAAAGGCAGCCACTTACGAATTTTTATTTGATAGTGGAGCTTACTCAGACATGGGTGCCGGAATGAGCAAGGCTGGTGCCGTTGACTGTACCGGGCCATATCGAATTGATAATGTAACATGTGAATCTCATTGTGTTTATACCAATCATCCATATGCGACATCATTTCGGGGGTTTGGTCATAATGAACTGACATTTCTCATGGAACGGGCAATGGATCTGCTTGCGGCAAAACTAAAAATAGATCCGCTTGAACTCCGGCTCAGGAATGCGATCAAACCAGGTGACACAACACCAACGCAAACACATTTAAATGCGAGTAATGTCGGTGATGTATCCTCCTGTTTAAAGAAATTACGACATCTCATTAAGTGGGATGAAGGACAAAGGTTTACGACCGAAGATGGTAAAATACGGGCAAAAGGAATGACTTCGTTTTGGAAAACATCCAGCACCCCGCCAAATGCAACAGCAGGTGTCATTATCACCTTTAACCGTGATGGAAGTGTCAATTTAAACTGTGCTGCCGTCGAACTTGGTCAAGGGACAAAGACAGTACTTGCACAAATCCTGGCGGAACGATTAAAAATGGATATGAAAAAAATTCACGTAACCATGGAAGTTAACACCCAATATGATCCCCATCAGTGGAAAACCGTAGCCAGCAGTACAACCTATCTAGCTGGACGCGCGGTAATTACAGCAGCTGAAGATGTGATCAAACAATTGAAAAACACGGCATCGATTGCATTGAAGTGCACACCTGCCGACCTTGAGGTGGCAAACGGAACTATCTTTCTCAAGGACAGCCCTGAATACGGAATAAAAATCAAGGATGTGGCGATAGCTTATAAATACCCCAATGGTAACTCGGTTGGCGGTTTGGTTATTGGTGAAGGGTCTCATGTTGTCCGACATTTGACACCATTAGATCCGGAAACCGGCTTTGGAAAACCGGGGCCGCAATGGTCGGTTGGTGCACAAGCGGTTGAGATCGAATTTGACCCTACGGATTGCACATACAAGCTGATCAAGGCTGCAACGGTACTTGATGCTGGAAAAGTTATCAACCCAAATTTAGCAATTGGACAAATGCGTGGTGGCATGTACCTCGGTTTGAGCTGGGCATCAAGAGAATCGTTTACCTTTGATGATGATGGAAAAGTGCTCAATCCCAAACTCAGGTCCTACGATATATTGCGGTCTAGTGAAGTTCCGGAATACCTTGTTGATTTCGTGGAAACGCCGCTTGTTGACGGGCCATACGGTGCACGGGGAATTGGTGAATATGGTGTCATCGGCATGGCCGGTGCACTCGCCAATAGTCTGTCACTTGCCTGCGATACGAACATCAATCAGCTTCCTCTTATACCGGAAACGATTTGGCGAAAACGAGGTGGAAGCAAATGATTGCCTTTGACTTTGAATATTATAAACCAACAACGATACAAGATGCTGTCACCTTATATAACGATGTGCGGGCAAGCGGGAAAATCCCTCACTATTATGGAGGCGGCACCGAATTTATTAGCCGAGCCCGTTTGAATGAAATCCATGCAGATGTGGTGATTGATTTGAAGGGGATCCCTGAATGCAATGAATTCCAGGCAAATGAAGATCAATTCATTATTGGTTCAGCTGTTACCCTGACATCAATCGCCGATTCAACCTTTTTTCCTTTGCTGACAGATGTGTCACGGGCAATTGCCCATCGGACTGCCCGCAATAAGATAACGATCGGCGGCAATCTTTCTAGTCATCTCATTTATCGGGAAGCACTTCTTCCTTTTTTGCTTGTGGACAGTAAGGTTGTGATCGCTAAAAAGGGAGGAATCGAAACGGTCTCCATTCATACAATTTATCAGAACGGCATGCAATTGAATGATGGAGAGTTTCTCATCCAAATTATCACAAACACAAAACTTACGAACTATCCATACTGGAATTGTAAAAAAACGAAACATTCGAAAGTGAATTACCCGATTATCTCCCTTGCCTCGCTGGAAGTAGACGGAAACTTGAGAGTCGCATTTAGTGGTGTCTGTGATTTTCCTTTTCGCATCGAGCAATTAGAAACCGTATTAAATGATACCACCAAATCGGTGCAAACAAGAATTCAACAGATGCTGGACCATTTCCCAAGTGCAACACTTGATGATATGTACGCATCACGGGAATACCGAGAATTTGTACTGACACAGGAATTAACAAAATTACTGCAAAACAAGAAAGGGGCATCCTGATCATGAATGGTACACAAGGAAATTTGATCACATTACATGTTAATGGCCAACAGAAAGATATCTATGTACGTAATGCGGAAACACTCTTGTTTACATTACGCGAGCAATTGGGATTGATGGGCGCAAAACCCGGGTGTGGTAACGGTGATTGCGGCGCATGCACCATTCTCGTTGACGGCGTCCCAGTCAATTCCTGCCATGTACTCGCCGTAGAGGTGACCAATCATCAAATCACAACGATTGAAGGGCTGCTTGATCAATCCATGCAGCAGGCCTTTATTAAAAATTGGGCCATTCAATGCGGTTATTGCACACCAGGTTACGTGTTAAATAGTTATGCGCTGGTTGAAACCTTTCCGGATGCAGATGATGCCATGATTGATGAATGGCTGGAATCTAATATTTGCAGGTGTACCGGATATCAAGAAATAAAAGAAACAGTGACAAATATGTTGCATGTGAGGCAACAACAAAATGGCTAATATATGGGAGATCATTGATGAAATCGCTCATTCACGGGAGCAAAGTGTGTTAGCAACGATCATTCAAGTAGAAGGTTCTGCATATCAAAAGGAAGGCACATCCATGCTGTTTTTGGCAAATGGACAGCAAATAGGAATTATTAGTGCGGGCTGTCTGGAAGCCGACTTAGCCATCCGCGCGATGAAACTACTGATAGAGCCGTCAGTCCAATACCAAACATTTGTCTATGATACAAGTGCTGAAGATGACTTATCCTGGGGACGCGGCCCCGGATGCAATGGAAAAATTCACATCCTGCTGGAAAGAGTAGATGCTGCACAACGCCACAATCTGTTTACGTTACAAGCATATCTCCATCGCGGGATTCCAGTTGTCATGATGAAGATTTTTGGAAAAATCCCTTCGACTATCTGTACGTTCTACATGACGCAGGATCAGCAAATTTTTGGTTGTCGTGATGTTTTATCACATCCGTTACGAAAAATAGCACAGCGTGAAAATAAATCACGCCTCCAATATGTCGAAAGCTTAGATCGAAGCGTCTATATTCATCATTTTGAGCCGCAACCAAGGTTATTTATTTTTGGAGCTGGCCCTGATATTACACCATTGGTTGCTTTTGCCTTACAGACAGACTTTGCGGTTACCATTTGGGACTGGCGATCGACAAGGTTGGACAATAAAGTTTTTTCTCATGCAGACTTGATGACCAACCCATCAATTCCAGAAACTATGCATGCACTGGATTTCCGACCAAGCGATTCCGTTATGATTATGACGCATGATTTTCAAAAAGACAAAGAACTGCTTACGTATTTACTGCCCAAAAGTCAACAGATAAATTATTTCGGCATTCTGGGACCACGCAAACGTACTACCAAACTTTTACAGGGAAGATCCATCCCAGACCACCTTCATTCCCCAGCAGGACTTACAATCGGAGCTAAAGGACCGGAAGAAATTGCTATTAGTATTATCGCCGATATTATTAGAAATAGAAAGGAAAAATCGTATGGAAAGAAACATATCATCAACGGAGAGCAAAATAGTAGCGATTTATTTAGCGGCAGGCAAAAGTAAGCGATTTGGTAAAAATAAACTGCAACAGCCACTTGGGAATGTTTCACTTGGTAGTGTTGCTCTGCGTACTGCCTTACAATCAACGCTTGACAGGATAGTCGTGGTTATCGATACAGCGGACGAACTCGATTGGATCCCGACCGGGTTATTTTCAACGTATCAAATAAAATGGTTTCACACAACGTGTATGGATACCGCTAGAGGACAATCGTATTCGCTGAAATGTGGTCTGCAATTCGCGGAAAAACTTCAAGCTACAGCTGTCATGGTCATATTAGCTGATCAACCATTTATTTCCGTAGATATGATTAATAAACTAATTGAACAGCATACAATCCACCCTGACACAATGTTTGTAGCCGCCACTTTTTCCAATGTGCCATGTCCCCCTATTTTGTTTACCAGTAGCATGTTTCCTAAACTTTTCCAATTGAAAGGTGACAACGGGGCCCGTCAATTGCTACAACATGAATCGGAAAAAGGTCAATTTGTTCCTTTTTCCGATTCACTGGCATTTTTCGATATCGACACGGTTACGGATTACCAAAAAATCAGGAACTCTCTCTTGCATTAAGGGCAGTCCCTTTACTCAATGGATGATTTAATCAAATGTAGAGTTTGAGCAGCTTGGTGAATTTCATGATCAAGCTGCTTTAACTGTTGTTGTGTACCTGTGGGTAATGCGAGAGCGAGCTCGGGAGCAGCTTCTTTTAATTGTTGCAGCTGCTGTGTCGCCTGCTGCAGGCACTGTTCGGCAGCTTGAAGCTGAACCTGCTGCGGGTTGGCCGCCTGTGCTTGTCGAACCGCTTGGTGCGCCTGTTGCAAGGCGTTATGTGTTGCTTGAAAAATCTGTTGCAATTGTTGCTGGTTTGGAGCTGACTGCTGTTTGTTTTGCATTTCGGTATGTAAAGCCGATAGCTGGTGCTGCATAAGTTGTTGCTTCTGATAACGTTCGGCTACGGTTTGTTTTGGTTGCAAAGTGATCCACTCCTGTTGCGTTATTATCCGTATTATTTGTGATTATTTCGGTTTTATCCTACTCTTAACGAAATAAAACCCCTGCTACAAACGGATATCAACTGCATGACAAGATTCGATTCTATTCGGTTTCAAAGAATGGAAGTCACAAAGGCATTGCAACGAAAACTGCAAAACTTTTAACCCAAAGCAAAAAACCGCCCAATTACTTGGACAGTTCCACTCATTGTTAGCCGTTATGGAATTTCTGCATACCATTTGTATGTAGAAATATCAGGACATGACATCTTATACGGACTTAACGGTAATCTTCTGACATTGTTTGCAAATTCCATGAAACGTTAAACGATGGTCCTTTACTTGGAATCCCCAATCGTTCTCAACTATTTTCTCAACATCGCCTAATAAATCATCAACAATCTCCTCGACCGATCCACATTCAATGCAGACAAGATGATGATGAAAATGCTCAGCACCCTCTTTTCGCAGGTCATAACGAGATACACCATCACCAAAATTTATTTTATCGACAATTTTCAATTCAGATAATAACTCTAACGTACGATAAACGGTAGCAAGTCCAATTTCCGGTGCCTTTTCCTTAACCAATAGATAAATATCTTCTGCGCTGAGATGGTCTTCTTCACGCTCCAATAGTACCCTGACAGTAGCTTCCCGTTGCGGAGTTAGCTTATAGCTTTGTGCATGGAGTTGTTTTTTAATATGCTCAATACGATGTTCCATTGCCATGCAGAATCCCCCCTCTTCCCCCAATCACATTATATGCATTTTGAAAAGCCATGTCAATTTATAATTATTTTAAATTGCCATCAATAATGATTATTATATAATAGCTATTATTGTTTGTAAAGAGCTTTGACTACTGATTCGAACGCTTCATTACTGACAAAGGCTTCCATTCCGGCCGCAATAACACAAAGGCCTAATAACAGAGCGAAGATGGTCACATATTTGCCAAATGGGGGCAGAATTGACTGGGATAATCGGCTCGAGAATAATTTATTTATTAAAGTTAGCGAAAAAATCATGGATATACTTCCGGCTACGATGTAAATTGGGATGATCAACAAATTTTGAGGAGCAATCGCAAGTGTTGCAAGTGCCAATCCTTTTAAACCAAGCTGGTTGACAATAAAGCCAACAGAAAAACCCACAACCAGTCCCTTTAAAAACAGCAATATCCATACGATTGGCAACCCTATCACGGATAAGCCCAGAATGAATAAAAGTAATAAATATTTGGTGTGGTAAAAAAAGCTTTCTTTTAAAATGGCCATCGAGCCAACTTGTTCCTTATCCATAATATTACCAAAAAAACGCTCTAAATAAAAAAATAAGTCCTGCTTTTGGACGAAATTCATGCTGTTTACGATAATGGCACCAAAAACAATTCCGGTCAAAAATAAAATTATCATAAATAGGTATATTGCTGCATGTTCCCTTATGTGGTTTACTGTCAATGTTTTCTTTTGGTACATATAGGAATCCTCCATTTCAGATTTGCATAGCGGGAAAATTTATCTCAGGCAGGATAGAAATCTTGTCCCATTGTCACCTGTGACAAAGTAAAACAACCCGTTTTTATACAATGTCTATAATTCAAATCTATGAAGAATTCCTGTTAAAAATACCAAAATTACTTTATTCCAGTTGTTTTTTGTTTCGAAGCAATCTGTAACGGCCTTGCCAGCTCCAGTACCCATTGACGTTTCACTTTATTACTCTGACTGTGCAATCCGCCCATATCTTCCGCCGCCGCCAGCTTGAATCGTCATGTTTCCCTCTCGCATTTGAATAATAGAAGCTGCTAGTTTTTCCGGGATGATTTCTTGTAACTCTTCTGATGTAGCATGGTGAATAACATACATTTCTGTGTGAAACCGATCTAATAGTTTTTGGAATGTCTTTGGACCAAGTTTTGGTAAATATTCTAGTGGCACTTGATACAAATACGGTGGTCGATTTCGCGTAACAGACGTAGCATCCGCGAGCTCCTGGATACGATCAAATACCCCATTAACAATTTTTTTTGAACCGCAGTGCGGACATTGCTTCGTTTGATAGGCAACTTGCGCCTCACAATTGCTGCATACGGTTGTGTGATATTTTCCTAATTGCGGATTCATGCCAAAGTTCTTCGTAATCATTCGCCCATTCACCCCATGCAGGGCCCAATAAAATTCACGAAACGAGGGCTCGTCCATTTTTATTTCCTGATATTCTCTGGCAATTTTTGCTAACGAATGCGCATCCGAGTTGGAAACAAACGTGTAATTCTGTAATTCACTAATTTGATCTGCCATATCCGTATCGGAACTCAGTCCTAGTTCAATACCGTCAATTAAATCGGGATCAAATACTTCTGTCAGCGACTGACGCACCCCTTTGCCATACATGCTTTTAAACGGGGTAAACACATGGGCTGGAATAAAAATGCCTCCCAATTCCTTTACCTTATACTGCAACGCTTTAGCTGTTCCATAATAGCGTTGGGAGCTTAGTGTAATATTCTTCATTTTTGTCGTTAGCCATTCAGAAAATCGTTCCATTTTTTCTAGAGTTGGGAGAAAACAGAGAACGTGAATCGGACCTTTGCAATTTTCATCATAAATTTCAATTTCTGATCCCAAAATAAGTGTTACCTTTTCAAAGCGAATCCCGCCATTGTCCAGTTCAAAGGCGGCACCATTTTCGATTAATTGTTTAATTTCCTGCTGAACAGCCGGTGCATGGCTATCAATTACACCGACCAATTGGATCCCTTTATTTCTGCTTGCCTCTTTTAATATATTTGTTAACGTCAGTGTTTTCGCACCAGTTATTTTCACGGCTTTATCATACATATCCCGGCCGATATGGATATGCATATCGGCAAAATACGTTTGCAACATCGGTTACATCATCTCCAACATTTCTAAATAAAGTATCGCATAGTTTGTTTTCGCATCATGTATGCGGTGATCGTTGACATATTGTTTTGCTTCGTCCAAGGTTAATTCGATGAGTTCAACAAATTCATCATCATCTCCAGCCGCTTTTTTTGTTAGGGGCTCTAAATGATCGGTTAGATAGAGGTACATTAACTCGTCAGCAAATCCTGGAGAAGTATAAAAAGAAGTGACAAATTGTAACGAGTTCGTTGTAAACCCTGTTTCTTCTTCTAATTCCCTTACCGCCGTTACTTCTGGTTTCTCTCCAGGTTCCAGCTTACCTGCCGGAATTTCCACCAATGATTTTTCAAGCGGTTTCCGATATTGTTCTACCATCATAATTTTTTTGTCTTTGGTAACCGGAATAATCCCCACCGCTCCAGGGTGTTTGATCAACTCCCGTTTAGCGGTCTTCCCATCCGGTAAGGTTACTTCATCCACTTGTAGCTTAACCACTTTGCCGTCATATATCTGCTTTGATTGAATGGTTTTCTCTTCAAATTTTTTCATGTGATCATCCTTATCTAAATATGCTATTCCCTATTTTAACACAACTGAAAAACTTGAGTTTACAGACGGCTATTTTTACAATGGGAATAGGCTATCGGAAACGGAGGGTATGGAAATGAAAAAAAATCAACTTGGAACATCCGATTTATATATATCCGATTTAACACTCGGCTGTATGTCACTGGGCACGGATAGCACACAAGCACAAACCATTATGGAACACGCTTTGGCCGCCGGAATAAATCATCTCGACACTGCCGATTTGTACGATTTTGGGCTGAATGAGGAAATTGTTGGTAAAGCGATCAAAGGAAAACGGGAACAAATTATTTTGACATCAAAAGTAGGCAATCATTTTAATCGCGACACAAAGGATTGGTTCTGGGATCCGTCCAAAGCACACATTAAAGAAGGCTTGAAAGATAGTTTACGACGATTGAATACAGACTATATCGATTTTTATATGCTACATGGCGGAACTTTGGATGATCCCATTGACGAATCCATCGAAGCATTTGAAGACTTAAAACAAGAGGGGCTTATTCGCGCCTATGGCATATCTTCTATCCGTCCAAATGTGATTAGGGAATATGTCAAACGTTCTAATATTGATGGAGTCATGATGCAATATAGTATGCTCGATCGCCGTCCAGAGGAAGAAACATTGGACTTGCTGGCAGAAAAGCAAATCAGTGTCCTTGCCCGTGGACCATTAGCTAAAGGAATTTTAAGTAATAATGGCAGAAAGCAGATCGAACGCAAATCGCAGGACGGCTACTTGGATTATACGTATGAGGAATTGGTTCATATTTATGATGAAATAAAAGACATCATTGGAGTAGAAACATCGTTCAATACCGTCGCCCTTCAATACGTACTCCAGCATCCAGCGGTGGCAAGTGCTGTGTTTGGAGCCAGTTCTGAGGAACAGCTTGCTGAAAATGCTGCAATTAATGAGGCAGCAGCCTTAACAGATGAAAAATATCGAGCATTACAAGCTATTACGAAACCGGCACAATATACGAACCATCGTTAATCTTCCTGTAGATGGATCGCCATGTTTTCATGGCGATCCTATTTTTTATTCGTAAAGAAAGCATAAAAATAACGAGGCTTTTCCTGCTTAAAAATGAGGCGCCAGAGTCGAATTCCATTGGGAAAACTTGCGGCACCAACTGCTGGGATTAAAGTAAAAAGGTAACTCACAGCTATACAGCGCCATAAGACAATTTTTTTAATTTGTCACTAACAAATGAATTTCATTTTTGGATGGATCCTTGACAACGTATATCTCATTTTCCCGTTTTACGGATACTCCCAAGTGTCTTAGGCTATTCACCCTTTCCTCCCTACTTTCGTTATTCGCAAAAATAAGCGAATACCAATTGAGTCCAACACTATTTTCGGAAGGGGCCGATGCATCTTCCCCGTTCCATATATTCATGCCAATATGGTGATGATAGTTTCCGGTTGAGGTAAACAATGCCCCCGGATAGTGTGTCACAACCCGGAAACCAAGTCCATTCACATAGAACGTTTCTGTATTTTTGAGATTTGCAACATGCAGGTGGATATGCCCTATAACAGTCTCTTCAGGCAATCCGTTATATTCCTGATCACTATCTGCAAGCAGACTGCTGGCATCAAGCGGCTCAGTCGACATAATTACCTGCCCATCCGACCAGTCCCATTCATTCGATAACCGATCATGATATACTTCTATCCCATTACCATCAGGGTCATTAAGGTATAATGCTTCACTTACTAAATGATCGGACGCACCAAGCTGCACGCCTGCCTTGGCGACATGCCTCAAAAAACTGGAAAGATCAGCGCGTGAGGGAAGCAAAATAGCAAAATGAAACAATCCGGTTGTCCGTCCCTCTTTCGGCACTACATTTTCCGGTTGCTCTAATGTCAAAAGAGCCGTTTTACCATCTGCTGTTAATACAGCTTTCCTTTTTGTTTGATCCAGAATACGAAATCCAATGATATGTTGATAAAAAGACAGTGATTTTTCCAGATCTGTTACATTTATACTCACTTCACCTACATATGTCGTTTTTTCAAAAAAATTCTTTTCCAATCAGTTTCATCCCTTCACCCAAGGTTTTTAATTATTATTATATACTAAGTTACTTTATGTAAGTATAATAGCATAATTGTTGATTATAAACAAGTTTCTACTGATTTATGTTTTATTTTCATTATAGCCAATGACCTATTCTCGCAAAACTTGATTCAGTGGGGGTTTTTGCTCCCTAGTGCAGGCGAAGACATAAGAATGTGGCGTTCTTAGCTTGCCAATTCATCTGCACTTTAATAAAGAAATTATGCCTAAGTTCTCAAGCATCTGAGTTATAACACCTTTGTGACCTTCATCGGGCAAGTGGAGGGCAGAAACAGACTTTGTCATGTTGTTGACTCTCACTTACCTTCCTTAAAACTCTCCGTGAAGCGTAGTAGGATAAATCATTTTTTTAACTCCATAACACTAGCGATCAAACTAATAAACCCACCAACGGCCAGAATGATCGGGACAAATGACAAGCTTGATATCGAATCCTTCGTCACGAGGCCATAAACACCATAACTACATATGAGAAGACTAGCGATTAATCCTAGCCATGTTTTCATTTTTCTATTCATTGCAGGCACCTCCCAAAAAATTCCATAGGGTTAAATTATGGCCGCATACCCCACGGTTCCAACTGCCCTATGACCATTTTTTCCTCTTTTTGTATAACAGCGTTAATTACACCATCTGCTATTTCCTCATGAGTTAGCCACCTGGAATAATTCCCTTCTACAACAAAGCCCAGTTGAATGGTATGATATTGGCACATAGATGGGACTGATAACCGAGATTTAATGGATGCTAGATTTTGACTACTTCCTTTAATGTGGAAAAAATGATAGTTTTTTTGTTGCTGATCCCTGATTTCGTTTAAAATGACGGGTATCGTCTGAGGAGCATCCCGATGTACCCATGCAACTACTGTATCAATTGCTCCATGATAGTTTAGGGCATGTTTAATGTGCTCGCTTAACGCTTCCGTATTTTTATAATCCAAGGAAAGGAGATCGACACTTACATTATTTGGCTCATCAGGTTGAAGACGATTTAATCTTTCTTTATTTCGCGCCACTACGGTAGTATGTACTGAATGCTGAATAAGCCACTTGGAAACATTCGTCAGCATACCTGTTCCCCCAATGATAAGTGCATGCATGTCTACTTGGCTCCTTTTAAAGTAGTTTAAAATTCAACATAGAACGGGTGAACTTGCGTATCTAAACAGTATTCAATCCTCTGCCTGAAATTTTTCAACGTAACCATTTCTAACGCTGTATTAATCGGAAAAAAGCCAACCTCCAAACTTTCTGGACTAGTAGTAGGTACTCCGCCAATGGGGACGCCTAAAAACAATGTATTGCAAATTGATTTTTTTACGTTTTGAAAAACTCCGCAAAATTTAGTAATCTCGGTATCGATTCCTGACTCTTCTTTTGTTTCCCTGATAGCAGCGTCCTTTAATGATTCGCCCTCTTCTACCTGACCACCAGGCATTTCCCAGCCTCTACGGGGGCCTTTAATTAATAGAATTTCACGTTGGCTGTTTAGCACAATGGTTGCTGCTGAAACGATATGTTTAGGTTGTGTCATATCATTAACCTCTTTTCATTTTTTAATTTAAAATCTCCAGCAACTCCTATTTTCTTGTTCCAATTTCAGTTGCCAATCTACATGATCATTTCATTACAATACCATGTCAGGGCTTTTTTCTCTATTGTCAAAACAAGTTGTTCTTTTCCTTTTATGTATGATGCGATATCATGAGGGAATCGTTGAGTCAATGCCTCCTTTAAATCCCCATATTGTTTAGCGACATCGGGATGCATGCGTAAATAATCCCGAAATGCGAGATGTCGTTTGATATCAGGATGGTCACGCTCATAGATGTGAACATGATGAGTTCGATTATCTCCACCTTTCTGAAAGTATCGCCGCCCTGGCAGTCCATTTTCTCCCTTTACTTCATACCCGATCTGCTTCATTGCATCGTTAAATAAAGCAACATTATTAATATCCTTTACAACTGGCATGATATCAATAATTGGCTTAGCCTTTAATCCCATTATCGATGTACTCCCAATATGGTGAATGTCAACAATTTCAGAACCAAAAATCTCCTCCAGTATGTTCGCTTCTTTTGTAAATTTAGTAGGCCAGTCCTCATTATAGGGTGTTATCTTAACCTGTCTCAATTCTGCTCGCTCCTTTTAAAGAATGTTCTCGCTCGAATGAAATCCAGTAAAAATTTTCTATCTTCCTCAAAGGAAAGGTCCAATTTTTCTATCTCATCAGCCGATTTCCAGTCTACTTCAAAAATTAAATGATCCGGATCTTCAATTGCTAAGCAGCCGCCAATCTTTTCAACTTCAAAATAGTGCACACCCTGATACCCCCTCCATACTTTCTTTGATAAACAACGGTTTCATAACGCCTGCTTCATAGCCTGTCTCTTCCTTAATCTCCCTAATACAACAGGCTTCATAAGTTTCGTTGTGATTCTTTTCCCCTGATGGAATGGTCCATAATTTCTTTTCTCCGGGTAATCCTTGCTTGACCATAAGTATTTTACCTAGCTCGCTGATACAGACCCCTGCAGCACCATACCATTGTTTCATTTACTCTCCCCCCATCATTTCTCAGCTAACCAAATTGTCCACCGATCTTTTTTTATAACTGGATCATCTGGTATCGATTGGTTTAAAGTCGATTTGTTCATTCATACAGGCCGCAATGCTGCCCTGAGTGCTTTATATCTTTTTAACACAATTTTCATTTTAACATAAACAAGCCAATACTTCTTTCAAATGGTTGAAAATTAAAAAAGTGGTATCAGAAATAGAATCCGATACCACTTTTCATTTTATATCAATTATCTTTCGTATGTCATTGGTAACAAGCCAATTGGATTTTATTCCACAATGGTAACTTCTACCGTTCGCCTCCCCCAGTTATTCGCTTGATCCTCATTAGTAACATGGACATCTATCCTATTTCCATTAATAGCACCGCCGGTATCTGCGGCCACAGCATACCCGTAGCCCTCCACATAAACTTTTGAACCAAGTGGAATAACATTAGGATCAACCGCAATTACTCTGGCATTCGGATCCTCCCTTAAATCTAACCCAGTTGCAGTAACCCCGGAACATCCATCGCAATAAGCGGTATAAGCAGTTGCTTCAACAGATAATGTTCTTCCGTCTGCGTGTGTTTGTTGTTCCTCTTTTTGAGGTTTACTTGTTTCTTTGCTGGCTGTCGCAACATCATTTGACTCCGTTCCTACGTCTTGATCTGTTGTATTCGTTGTTTCCTCTGCACTTTGCTGTGTTGTTTTCGGTCCATTTACAATCAATTTCTGTCCAATAGTAATTAAATCCGACGGAAGATCATTCCATGCTTTCAACTTCCGGACCGTCACACCATCTCCATATGTTTCACTAATCTCACTTAGTGTATCGCCTTTTTGTACTATGTAATACTCTATGTCACTTTCATGAAGTTTCAATACATGTTTCGGATAAATAAAGGTAGATTTCAACCCATTTATATTCATCAAGTCTTCCACGGTTGTATCGTGGTTGATTGCTATATCCCAAAGCGTGTCTCCCTTTTGTACCTCATACTCAGCCGCAGATACATTCATTGCAGAAAAGCTGAATATCATTAACCCCGCAAACAACGCTAGTAATTTTTTCATTATGTTGTCCCCCTTTTAATTACATCGTACGACCGGATCTCTCCATTTATGGTTACAGCTTGTTTTTAAAAAGGTTACAAATTGTGGACAACATTACAATTGGAATACATTAAACTGAATTGGTTCTATCCGCTTTATCCCTTGTATATAATATGCAGAGCCGCTCCATTCCTAAAAAGAAAATACCACAGTTAAATCAACTGTGGTATTCGCATACATATTTACCTTGATATTACGGGCGTGCGTAAGGCCGCTGTCATCAAGGGCGTGATTGATACTATTCTTTTCTTTTGGAAGCATTTGCTCTGCAGATCTGATTCCACATTATGAGGAATGTGTCATGATATGCTGCGTGCAATTATGCAGTTCTAACTTCCATCCATCTTTATTTTTTTGCAGTATAGTCAGTGAACAATTGCCAAGTGATGCTTCTACATCATCGTCAGGAAGCAATTCTCTAAGCAGATGTTTAATAAAAGAGCCATGACTGACGATTAATATATTTTTTCCATTATGTTTATGGAGGATTTCGCTCAAGATAGATCTGCCTCTAGTCATAATACTATTATTACTTTCCCTCTCTAGATCCAGCTCTCGCCAATCGACACCCCACTTTGCAACCCGTTCCGCTTCCGTTGTACCCTCAATTAATCCGCCGCTAACTTCACGCAGCCTGGGATCGAAATGAATCGTTATGTCGTTCATTTTGTTTGCAATTGTTTCAGCGGTTTCTTTAGCTCTAGCCAAATCACTAGCATACATTACGTCCCAATCCTCTGTTTGCAGACGCTCAGCAAGTGTTGCTGCTTGGCTGCGTCCCTCGTTATTCAACGGGACATCCGCACTTCCTTGTGCCTTCCCCTCCTGATTCCAATCTGTTACGCCATGGCGTACAAATCCAATTTTTATCATTTTTTCACGTCCGATCTTCATGTTATTTACAGGTAGGATCCTTGCTCTCCTATTCTGCGTGTGTGTCGTTCACTCTTTCATCATTTTATCATAGTATTCGCTCACCAGTGATCCATTTCGGAATCGTTCAACTTACTAAAAGTTATTTGGAACAACTGTCAGCTTTTCTCCTTGTATTCTACAAATTTCCATTGAATAAAGAACATCCATTCGCATATAATAGATATACGAACGTTAGTTTCCTTCAGGGGAGGATTTGTATGAAACGTGTGATTTTTTTAGTGGATATGCAAACATTCTATGCTTCCGTGGAAAAAGCGGAAAACCCACAATGGCAAGACCAACCAGTCATTGTATCAGGAGACCCAGAACGGCGGAGCGGGATTATTCTAGCGGCCTGCCCTATTGCTAAAAAATATGGAGTGAAAACGGCTGAAGCATTATGGGAAGCACAAAATAAATGTCCTGAAGCTATTGTGGTCAGGCCACGGATGCAGCGATATATCGATGTGTCGTGTCAAATCACTGAAATATTGGAGCATTATACAGACCTCGTTGAAGTATATTCTGTTGATGAACAATTTTTAGATGTGACGGGAAGCCAAAAGCTATTTGGTGATCCTTTCACCATTGCCCGTAAGATCCAAAAAGAAATTATGGAAGAAACAGGCGTCTATGCGCGGATTGGGATTGGACCGAATAAACTATTGGCGAAAATCGCTTGTGATGCCTTTGCTAAGAAAAATAACGATGGGATTTTTCAGTTGGATCAATCCAATATGAAAGAAACAATGTGGAAGCTCCCGATTGGTAAGATGTTCGGAATCGGGAGCCGAATGGAACAGCACCTGCAGCGGATGGGCATTCACATTATTGGGCAGCTGGCAACTTTTTCTGCGGAGGCATTAACCAAACGCTGGGGCATCAATGGGCAGGTTCTCTGGCAAACTGCGAACGGGATTGACTACTCTCCGGTAACAACAAAGACACATGACCGTCAAAAAGCGGTTGGCCATCATATGACACTGCCCCGAGATTATGAAACCTTCGATGAAATAAAAGTAATTTTACTGGAATTGAGTGAAGAAGTTGCCAGACGAGCCCGTACCAGCGGTTATCGCGGCAACACCGTGTCGGTCGGCATTCAGGGGATGAACGTTACCTTTCCGACCGGTTTCCACCGCCAGGTAAAACTTGCAACGCCAACTAATTTTGGCATGGATATTTTTCAATCGGCATTGTATTTATTTCGTATGCACTGGGATCGACAGCCCGTTCGCAGTGCTGGAATTACCTTATCACAACTGCAGCCAGCCAACCCTTTGCAATTAAGTTTTTTCGATCTTTCCTTGAAAAAGGAACAACTTGCTAAAGCAATGGACATGATTCACGCAAAATATGGACCAACCGCTATCGTTCGAGCAGCGTCTCTAACAAATGCCGGGCAAGCGTTTGATCGGGCCGAGAAGATTGGCGGGCATTATAAGTAAAATGAAAGGGTGGAATGTAAAATGAAACCAAACAAATTAACTCCTGGCCAGAATTTAATGTGGGAATCCAGCCGGATGATGCTGCCAGAGCATAAGGCACGGATTCGCCAACATCAAAAAGAACTAACCAAACGAACAAAGCCAATGATCGACGAACAGCAAATGACTTTGTTTTCCCAAACAATTTCCGACGCCATGAAACAGGATCTTGATTTGCGGATTCAGCTTTTTCATCCCTATCATGATCGCTATGTGACAGGGAAAATCCAAAAGATTATCCCTGGACAACAATTGAAATTAGTCTCAGCGGAGGACAGTGAGTGGATTGATATGGTGGAAATTATTGATATTACAATCCTTACACCTTATCAATAAAGTGAAACTTCAGTAGAGGTTTCACCTCAACATCCTAAGCGGAAGTCTTACTGCCCGTTAAGAGTGGGATAAATTTTTAGTGACAGGGACAATGCCATTGCATTCCGATCAATCTGTAGCCTTTTTCCAAAATTTAAGACATTCATGTTGAAATAATTCATTTTCTTCTAGGAACGGATAATGATTACTGTTACGGAAGACGACGAACTTAGAATTCGGAATCAAATCATTCATTTCGATAGAATAACGCAGCGGACATTGCACATCATGAGTTCCGCATAAGATCAGGGTCGAGGAAATAGCCCAGTCACACACGGATTAACTATTGCCTTCTTAGATCGAGTTCCAACCACTTCATAATACTATTTTAGTTTTCATCATTCCCTGCAAATGTAGCGACATCCCTTATCGAAGCCATGATATAAACCACTTACTATTTGAATTATGGGGTTAAAAATGTAACCCATTACATAAATGATATATCGTTCTGATTAATATCTATTTTTTATCTTTACTTTCTCATCGAATGTAATCAATTTTTTAATACTATCCTCAAAACTGGGATACTGTCCCTAACATTTGCTCATGAATCACATATAGTAATAGTACACGATTGGGAGGTGATAATTAATGAGTGAGGCTGTTGGTTATGGTGGTGGATTCGCCCTGATAGTAGTGTTGTTTATCCTATTAATTATTGTAGGTACAGCCTATGTCGGCGGAGGATATGGATATTAAAAAATAAATGAACATGAATGAAATTAAATCGAAGGAGGAATTTTAAATGGGATTCGGATGTTGTGGAGGATGTGGCGGATACGGATATGGCGCTGCGCCTGTCGGTAATACTGGTGGCGGTGGTTTTGCGCTGATCGTTGTACTGTTTATCCTTCTTATTATCGTTGGCGCATGCTGGTGCTAATCCAGTAGCGTTCATGCATGCCAAAAAATACAAAGGTATTGCAGGCTGTCAGATTACTGGCAGTCTGTTTATCTTTGATGAAAAATTAATTATTCCCCCATTCCGATTAATACAATACCCCCCTAATGTATAATGCGTAAATATAAAAACTTACACAAATAGCGGAATACCCCCTGCTTGTCTATTTTGACTAACTGTATTTGGTTTATTTTTACAATAAATAGACATTTGTCAGCTTGTTTTCTTCCATATGAATAAACATCTAATCATTATACCCCCTTTTCTTCATACTATACACTAATACAATACCGGGGAACGGTATATATAAACTATCTAAAAACCGAAGGAAGTACATACTATTACAATGTTTTCTAATAAACCGTAAAAAGTAAGGTTACGGGGGTATTTGTAATGAAACGTACTGGCGAGCTGCGATTAAAACTATAGTAGTAGATAACAACAAGACAGATATTTGTTTTAAAGAATTAATCGAATACTGAAAAAGAATAACCTTCATTAGGCATTCAATTTCTGCAATGAAGGTTATTCCTAATGGTTTATCGGGATTACTTCTCGTTTGTCGCTTCCATCACCAAGAACAATCCATCAAAATAGGAGTCGACATGCTTCAGCGATAGATCAGTCTGCTTAAGCAAGACCAACGTATCACGATTTAAGTGACAGCCATCGCAAATTTTCTTCCAAACTGGAGTTAACCAATCCTGTGCTTTTCCTAATAGCGTTTGCTTCATGCGAACATGTTCAAATAGTAAAATGCGCGCATTAGGTTTGCTGACGCGTACTATTTCGTTTATTGCTTGCTCGGGATCTAGAATCGTACAAAAAACAAGTGTTGCAACAACAGTATCAAACGTATTATCGGCAAACGGGAGTTCTTCTGCCTGGGCTAGATGGGTTCTGATTGGTACGAGTGCGGCTCTCTTTCGCGCTAAGGATTGCTGCTCCATTAATGGATTTGGATCCACTGCATCTACTTGTTGTGCCTGATAATAGTATGGAAAGTTCAGTCCTGTTCCCGCACCAATTTCCAATACGCTTCCTGTAGCAGTACCGACTAAATCTTGGCGAATTCTTCTGAAACGGGTACGTTCAAAAGGCAGCATCGCGATATCATATAGACGTGGGAACCATTTATCCATAACTTCACCTCGGAATTTATTTCTTGTTCATTTGCCGTTGGTTCTCTGTAGTTTTACCTAATAAAATTAGGCTGCTAGAAACAAAAAAAACTGCCAGTATTTTAAATCCACGAAGGATTTTTTTCCAGCTCAAACAAGGCATTACTTTAATCCTTTAACCTGAATTCGTTCATAATCGGCAATCCAGTGGCTATCCTGAAACATCGTATCCCACAAATCATATTCCACACCGGCAATTATTTTTTGAATCGTTTTATGATCCAATCCGCTGAACATTGATTTACCAAACATCTCGATCCAATTTCTCAAACCATTGCTACTTTCCAATGGCGTCGGACGTTCAAAGTGTCTGGCATATGTAACCTTAAAACCGGCATTTTCCATTAATGTCGTATATTCGCCGATACTTGGAAAATACCAAGGGAAATGTTCTCGGGTGTAGGCTAAACCTAACATGGCAAACTGCTTTTCGATGGAGTCCGTAATTTTGTTTACATTTCCTTTTGCGCCGAACTCAGCTACGAAACGTCCGCCCTTTTTAAGACTTCGATAAATGGATTGCAGTGCCTGCTCAGGCGTTTTTATCCAATGTATTGTCGCATTGGAAAATACTGCGTCAAATTTTTCATCAAATGGTAATTCTATAGCATTGCCGACTTGAAATGTGATGGATGGATATTTAGCCTGCGCCTGGCTGATCATATTTTCTGATGTATCAATTCCAATAACCTGAACACCCAGATCATGAAGGGTTTTTGCTAAATCTCCAGTTCCACATCCGAGATCGAGAATAGACTCTCCCTTGTTTGGCTCCAATATGTCGATGACGTCATTTCCATATTTGGAAACGAATCCGTGCTTTTTATCGTAAAGACTTGCATCCCATGGATCATTTATTATTTCAGAGTTATTCATTCACGAACGCTCCCTCACATGCATTCTACTCGTCTACTATTCCAAAGAACTGCTCAAATTTACGTTCTTGCCGACAGCTTGGACAGCGTTTCGGCAATTGAAATCCCTTTTCTTTAAAAAATTTTTGTTCACCGCTTGTAAATGGAAAGCGTTCGCCACATTCCCAGCATTTCAACCATAAATCATGTGGCGCAGACCCTTGTAACAGCTCGTCCAATTCCTTCTGCCTTTCTAATGCTTCGCTACGATCAACCTGTTTCCCGGAGTTTAATATGTTAATTATATTCCGGCCGCCTTGCGCAATAATCTCATCTGCAGCGCGCAATATAGTCAGAATTTCATTTTCCGGTAATGATTCGATTGTTGATTCCATTTTGATTGTCCTTTCTTTAGAAAAGTAGCAAGCCCATTCCAATTAAATTTACTATTATTATATACTTTTCTACTCAAACCTAACAAGAAAATGAAAATAGAACCATAGCATTGACTTTCACTATGGTTCTGATATTTTAGTTGCATTTGCATTTATTTTGATTTATTTACATACTGACGCTTATTATCGGTTATACCTGCAAAACAGATGGTTGCTGGATCCTGAGCGATATCCAATTCCACATCATTCGTTGGTAAGATTTCCGAAAAAATGGCTTCATATTCAGGAACAGTTAGCTCCGTTCGTTCAGAAAATAGCTTTTCATGCTGCGTTATATAAAGGTTTTTCCGATAATTTGCTTCCAAAATTCCACTGAAGAACTCTCCTACTGCCCCCGAGCCATAACTATATAAACCGATTCTGGATCCAGCCTCCAAGTCCTCTTTTTGTTCCAGTAACGATAACAAACTCAAATACAATGACCCCGTATAAATATTGCCAACCATCCGGTTATACGAGGTACTAATTTGATAGTTGTCCATCAACCGCTCCTGATCCGCTTGGCTTCCTTCATCCAAAATGGTGCGTAATGCCTTTTTTCCCATCTTTGTGTATGGTAAATGATAACAGATTGCTTCATAATCATGAAGTTTCAGGCCAGTTTTTTCTTTGTACTGTTCCCAAACGTCATTGAAAAACGCAATGTACTGTTCGTTGGAAAATTTTCCATCCACAAACGCGATGTCAGAGTTAATTGGTCGCCAGAAATCCATGATGTCGGAAGTATGGTAGGCATGATGCTGTTCAAGTGTCATGATTTTCGGATTCGCACTGATCAATAGTGCCACCGCTCCTGCCCCTTGGGTTGCTTCACCGGATGTGTTCAAGCCATATCTTGCAATATCTGAGCCTAGTACCAATACCTTACTATCTGGATTTAAGGCAATATGACCCTTTGCCATTTGTATCCCGGCAGTTGCCCCATAACAAGCCTGTTTTACTTCAATCGCTCGGGCACTTGAAGGAAGCCCTAATAAGTTATGGACATAAACTGCCGCCGATTTGGAGTTATCGATCCCTGACTCGGTCCCAAAGATAACAAAATCAATCGCTTCTTTATCCGCATCATCCAATATTTCCAGTGCCGCATTGGCTGCAAGCGAAACAGCATCCTGAGTAAGGGATGGAATCGCCATCTTTTCCTGACCAATTCCGATTGTAAATTTCTCCGGTTCTACATTTCTGCTGACAGCTAGTTTGTTCATGTCTACATATAAATGTGGTGTATAAAAGCCGATCTTATCAATTCCGATTTTCAATGTTCTTCTCCCCTGCTTTATAGAAAATTTACTAATCATGTGTCAGGGAAATAAATTTCCAAGCCACATTGTAATAGTGATTGTTTTCACATATTAATATATCTTTTAGTCAACATTATATATGATAATATAATTGAGTGGGGAAGACAATGAAAAGGTTAACGTTACTATAAACGAGTATTTCATCGATATGAATATCTTTCAAACAATACAAAATTGGAAGAAATATCGCAACATCTAAATCTCCATTTTAAACAAAACATGCTATAAAGTTATGTAACAATAGATTGACTTCATATGAGGGGTGGCGTACCTTTTTTCCTTTTTTGGATGATTCCAAGAAGGGAGGTGACGCCTATGGACATTAATTGTTTAACGCTTATGATATCCTTTAGGATGTTAATAGCGTTTATGATGTCCGATAAAAACGATAAAAAATAACCCCTCATATGCTTGACACGCGTTAGGGGTTATTAAACCTAAATACGCCGTCCCTCTTGATGGGGTTCGGTCTATTATTGTACCGTAGACGTTACAGCGTCTACGGTTTTTATTATTGTATGACTATTCATATATAGTATATCCTATTTTTTTAAAAAAGAAAACACATACTTTTGTATTTTGGATTAGGTATGTTTTTTTGCAGATGTCTCTGGTGGGAATCCACTAAAGGTGCTTCTCTTTTTTAAGCTACGGGAAAAAGATTTTGTCGTTGTTCATACATCGATTTTGTATATTTTATCAGCGATTCAAAGTCATTTATCAGCGGTTTCGCGGCTTTTATCAGCGACTCAATCCCCCACTACAACTGGTACCAAGCAATTAAGTTTGTTTCACCTAAACTTATTGCTACAATAAATGCGAAACGTTATCAAGAAAAGAGGTAATTGCTATGGCAACTATAAATATTCCTGTATCGGTCTTAAATCTAGCTCCCATTCGCCAGGGTGGCGGCGCAAAGGAAGCGATCGATGATATGGTCGATTTGGCACAGGCTACCGATAAGATGGGCTATACACGATATTGGATAGCGGAGCATCATAATACATCCACATTAGTAAGTTCTGCTACCTCCATTTTGATTAAACATGCGCTGGAACATACGGAGCATATTCGTGTTGGATCCGGCGGAGTCATGCTGCCGAACCATGCGCCTTTGGTTGTTGCGGAACAATTCGGAACGATGGCTACCATCTATCCAGATCGTCTGGACTTAGGACTGGGACGGGCGCCTGGAACGGATCAGTTAACCGCTAGCGCATTAAGACGGTCAAATAGCGATACAGTCTATACATTTCCGAATGATATCCAATCGCTACTTACCTATTTCGGGCCGGAAGAAAGCCAAGGATTCGTCAAAGCATATCCGGGTGTGGACACCAATATCCCAATCTATATTCTTGGATCTTCCCCAAACTCCGCTCATTTAGCAGCTGAACTGGGATTGCCGTATGTATTTGCTTCCCATTTTGCTCCTAGATTTATGGAGGATGCCATTTCGATTTATCGCGAGCACTTCCAACCATCGGAATACTTGGATGAGCCATATATGATGGTGTGCCTCAATGTCATTGCGGATGAAACAGATCAAGAGGCGAAATTTGAAGGCACAACCTTACAGCAATTTGCATTAAATGTTATTCGTGGAGCAAAAACACCACTCAGTCCACCAGTCGAAAACATGGATGAGCTCTGGAGTTCACAAGAGAAACAAGCAGCTATGTCCATGTCCAGTATGACGTTAATGGGCAGTAAAGATACGATTCGAGAACAGCTAACCAGTTTCCAGGAGAAATATAACGTGGATGAACTCATGGCCGTATCGTATATTTATGACAAGGATAAGCAAAAACGTTCGTATGAGATTTTGAAAGAAGTGGTGGATGGAGAATAAAGTGGGACGCTGCTGGCGTTGACTATGCCCAACGAAATTAAGCCTCCCACCGTTTAGGCTCATTTTCACAATGTTTTATTTGATTTAATCCCGCCTTAACTGGCAGTAAGACTCCCACTTCAAGATTTTGAGGTGAAACAAAAAAAGATAAGTGGGGGGTCAACTGCCCGTAAAGGTCCGATTCTGTTCGGGCCTGCACGATGCAGGTCACAAAGGCGTTGCAACTGGACGTTGCGAACTTAGCCTTTGTTCCTTGCACCGCTTCATGTTGCGGCATGAAGCGGCTTTTTAAAACGCGTCTAGTCCGGCAATTTTTACTGTCACTTGAATGTCCTGTATCTCCCTATTTTTTGTCCAGTGTACTTTTGTATGAGCTGGATAAAATGGGATCAGATGCACCTGTCCTTTATAATAGGGCGTAAACGTGCTATTCCAATTTATCTTCTTGATTTTGTTTTTAGGAAATTCGAGACGATGACCACGATTAAGCCTAATACAATTAAAGGTTTGGAAAAGTATGTGTAGGATTCAGTGGTATCTGTCCCATGGTTAAATGCAAAGCCAAGAGCGAAGAGAAATATTCCAATAGTAAATATCCATTTACTTGTTTTATTATGCTTGCCCATCTTTAATACCACCATCTTACTCTCTAATTGGTAAAATTCTTCATCGTTTCTAAAATGGTAATTCATCATCAGTTATGTCAAATTTGGCATTTCGATTTAGTCTCTTTATCATCTGGTCCGTCATAGGCGTAAAAGTCCGAATCCGTATGAAAGTCTTGGCCATTTTCCATTTCTTCCCATGTTACACCAAATGGTGCGCCGCCAGAGGTATAGCCAGTAATAAAGGCAAACGTTTCATCGCTAAAATCATCCCATTCTTCAGCCATTTGCTCCTGTTTACGTCGTTCCTTACGTTTTTCCGCTTCTCGCTGCTTTTGCACCTCATTGTCTTTTAACTGCTGTTTGTACGCTTCACTAAAGGTGTAACCGAGCATCTCCAATACAAAGTTTATTTACACCAAAGCGATTGCTGTAGCCTTTTACAAGGTACTTTGGAATCCAGTGTTCGGCTGATTGCAAACGCTGTGGTTGTTTCATTAGCTTTTGTCTTGGTGTGTGTAGTTTCTTTTTCTTACGTTTCCCTATTTTTATATCTCTCCTTGTAAACCATTCTAAAACGTACGCAGAGAAAATACAAAAATAATTACGGGGAATGCTGTAATGCGTACCCTAAGGATTTATTTCTTTTGTTCCGACATGATTGCAACCATCAATGTCGCAAACGAAATCATTAGAACAAGTGTCTCGAATACAGACATGCCGCATCTCCCTTTCTGTTTGACTTAAAGGGGTTGTGCTGTTTTATCCATTTCTGTATCACATGTCTTAATCATGAAGCATATTTACCATATCGTTTTTGATAACCTTTTCATGAATTATTATATTTAATGATATGGGTGAATCAGCTTGTCCTATTCCATTTTTTTAAATGATACAAAAAAGACGAAGCATCAATTCGAATCTTCGTCAACGTAAATACATTTATGTAACGGCGGGCAACCTAAAACCAGCCAAATTTTAATAAACAATTCCAGACGTGGCTGGGATGCATTATTGAAAATTTTGCTTATGTTTGGCGGCTTCATATTCAATTGGTCGGCAATATCTTTTATGTAGATATTTTTACTTTTCGCTATTTCTTTAAATCGATTTTTAATGACTGGCTGCTTTGTGTGTTTCAGAAAAGGATTAAGGCTGTCAAATTGGTTAATTTGTTCAATTTTTTCCATGATACAGCCAACAACAAACTCCTCCATTTGGTAATCATCGCTTCGATTTTTGTCACGGTGTCGATTAATCAGGTTTTCCAGCGATGTTATTTCCTTTAATTGGTCGTACGTTTCATCTTTCAGTTTTATTGTCACGGTTTTCATGTATAAATCACCTCACAGTTGGAAAAATGGATAATGGAAAGGGTGACGAAAATGATCAAGCATAATGATAAAGAAGATGTTATTGACGTTATTCACGAAACATTTGACAAAGGGAGAAAAGGCTAAAAATCTGGACAACCTCTCCTGAACAAATGATGTCCTGATTGGGATCCAATTGAATGGTCAATCGGATCCCGTTCTGTTTGCATCTTTATTTATTACATATTCTGTGCACACATAAAAAATACATTTTGTTCAAGCTTTCATTTTTGCCGGAAAACAGTTTGATTACTGCAGTATGCGCTTCTAATCCATGAAAGTCATGAATATCTCCTTCAGCCTTTTTGTTCCATTCGAGCGTCTAACTTTCAATTTTTCCATTAATAGATCTTAATCAAAAAACAGTTCCAAATGCTCGTTCAATTTCATCTAATCCTTTTATCACCATCTCGTCATCCTCTACCATCAACCCAGATATAACACCGTGAAAAGGTGCTAATTTACGATAGAACCGCTGTCTTATCTTAAATGTTTCATCAACACCGCAGCGCGAATAATATGGCGTTAACTGTGGCCATACATCATAAGCTGGATCGCCAAATCCACTGTCCCCAAAATCGATAACACCGATTGTGTCAGTCTCTTTATTGACAAGAATGTGTTCTTGAGTCAGATCACCATGAAGAAGGACAGGTTCAAACCCAAAATTCTGCTTATTAGTTAAAAAGATATTGATTTCATTATCTACTGCAGTAGCTGTAGACTTTGAAAGGAGTGGTAACACACCCACACGAATTCGCTCCGTAAATGTACGTAACCCTATCTCCCATCCATCAGGGCCGGATTCACTCCCGTCTCCTGTCCAGCGGAACCATGGCACCTTTTCCGTCTGGAACACACTTTTAGGGACAGTGTGAAGTTCATTGAGGAACTGACCAATTTCAGGAAAAATGTGATTCATTTCCGTCCCTTGAACTATATTAGAAAATGGAACGCCTTCGATTTTCGGATATCCAATAGCTGAAACAGCCAGGTTATCCCTAGCCGGACCAATCCATTTGATATCAGGTATCTGAGTAGAGTACAAATACGGTTTGATTGCGTGTAGTAGTTGTATTTCTGTCTTCATTCGACGGGCCACTGTAGTTCGCTTGGGGATTCGAAAAACAACGCTCTTATTCACTGAAAAAGCCTTACTGTCCCAGCCTTCCCCAAGAGGCGAAATCTTCTTAATGACCAAATCGGGAAAAAGGAAACTTAGAAAATCTCTTGTCTTCTCAAGTGACTCATTTCCCATGTTCTACAACTCCTTGTTAATGCTGTGTACAATTTCACTGCGAAACGATTTGAAACAAGTGGTATTTTAGTATGAACGCTATGATAATCGTTTCTGCATGTGATAATCCGTCATTTCATAACCCATCTTCTTATAAAGGGCCATGGCTCTTTTGTTATGCGCGAAAACGTGTAAGCGTATTTGTTTAATCCCTTCTGACTTTGCATAATCGTCAAGGGCTTCCATTGTTGCTTTTCCTAGCCCTTTTCCACGTTGTTTCTCATCAAGTTCGATATCATAGATAAAAATTTGTTTTTCCTGATTTTTTATCCGGATGTGCAACCACAAATTTCCTATTTGTTCTTCCTCATGCAAAACAGAAAAAAGAACATGGTCTTTCGTTGCTAACCCTTCAGGTAATAATTGATTGAATTCATCTTGCGCCTTTTTAATTGCTTCATCTTCCTCCCAATTTCCAGCTTTTACATGTTCATTCGCGTATTCTTTTAAATGGTGTTGATAATATTGTTTAAATGTTTCCTTGTTCATGGGCAGTAATTTTACGGTCATGTAGGAATCTCCTTTTCTAATTCATTATCGGATCAAAATTGCTATTTTGTTTAGCACTTAACGCTTTATTGCGTCGATAATTAATGATGGAAAGACCAGTTTATCTCCTTTATTTCTTGGATCATATTTTTTTGAACGAAAGATAACACCATCCCTTCCATGCCACTCGTTGTAATGGAATTTCCCTTCTTCATCACAATATTCAAGTAGAACAACTTCAAACCCAGCAGCTTCAAACAGTTTCTTTAACGTTTTATAATTATGTACTATTTTGTGACTAGCTGCGGGATGCTCACTTGGACCGGGTCCACCCACCTTAACTATATTTTGGTAGGCTTCATCTGGAAAAAAGGCATCAGGAACAGCACATCGAATATATCCAGAATGTGTCAAAAATTTATAACATATCTTTGCAGCTTATACTTCTTCTCCATATGTAAGATGTTCCCAAACATATTCGGCTAATATTGCAGTAATCGAATAATAATCGAATGTCTCCTTCCACGTGTTTATATTTAACAAATTAATTGCTTCCTCTTGTGTATGTATCCAACCCGGATTGTTATTATACTTCCCAGCCCCAATCACCAGCTTTATCTGTTCTTGGTTTATAGTCAACGGCTCACCTCTTATGGAATATTTCCCATTCGTTAAACGGCACTTTTGTCACTATTTTGGATGATCATCTTTCTCGATCGTCCTGTGTACACTGAACGATCTGTTGCTCCCCGTTCTTCTCAAAAAACGTATAGGTTTTCATGCCGATTTTTTCTGCAACCTTTTGTGATGAAATATTTCTTAGAGTAGTATAAGAAAATATCTTCGTGTATCCTAAGACATGAAACGCATATTCCTTACAAGCAAAAGCTGCTTCTGTTGCATATCCTTTATTCCAATATTCTTTAATAATGTGAAAGCCGATTTCCGGTACGGTTTCGCCTTTAATGGTTTGCATTGTGATCCCACAATCACCTATGAATTTATCGCCGTCTTTTAAAATCACTGCCCACAATCCATGGTTATATCTCTTATAATTTTCCATGTTCCACTGTATCCAATTGCGAACTTCTTCTTCACTAAAGGGATGAGGATAATATTGCATAGATTCCGAATCAGAAAGCACCCTTGATAATTCGTCTTTATCTTCCATTAACAACTGTCGGAGGTATAAGCGTTTTGTTTCCATAACCTTCAAAATTATTCCCCTACCTTTTAGTTGAGAATTGCTAGAGCCGATAAGATGATTTTTTTACAAAATATATGTGGATCCTGATCCCAGAAGTAAATCGCCCATTTATTCAACATAAAATTCATCTTATTGCCTTGGTTTTTTGGCCGTTTTTGCTGCGTTTAAATCTCATCTTTAAAAATTAAGTTATGGAAAACCCTGTTAATCATAAAATTCCATATGCGGCTTTTCTTGTTTATAATAATCCAACCTATCTTGAAGGGTACCCGTATGAAATTCAAATTTATGACCATCTGGATCAGTAAAATAGATAGACTTCTTGTCCCTTTCATCCCTTGGCCGGCCGGATAAAATATTTACGCCCGAATCCATTAATTCCTGGTACACGCTCTCAAATTTTGCTTCATCAATTGAAAAGGCGATATGCGTGTAGGATTGGCTTATTTCATTACGAGGAATATCCTTCTCTACATTAAGTGCCAGCCACATACCATTTAAATCAAAATATGCCGTATTTCTCCCTTTAATCAGAAGTTTTGCATCAAATACCTTTTGGTAAAAAGCAATAGACCTTTCCAAATCAGAAACCGAAAATAAAAAATGATTAAGACCATTTATGGACATCTACACCACCTCCAAATATTGGTTACATATCCCAATCTCGAATCCATTGTTCTGGTAGTCTTATCTTTGCTTTTTTTAAAGCGACAAAGTACTGTCCCTGATGAATACCTTCATGTTGTACCGCTGTGTTTAACAATTCTTCTATAGATAAATATTCTTCGCCTACCTTAATACATTGATTACTTGCTTGGGAAAATGCAAAAGCTAATTCATTCATGGACCTTACTAATTGCTCAATCAAACTAATTCCTACTGGGAGAAGGTCACCTGGAAATTCAACCATACCAGTCCAAATTCCATCTCTGTAAACATTCCTAACACGAATGATATGAATGAATAATTTTCTAAGTGATCCTAATTCTTCAACCAACCGATCGTCCCATTTATTTTCCGGAATTTCTCTTGCCAAAGCGTTGGTCATATTAGCGGCATATAGAAAACCACGTGTATCCATAACTACCCCCTTTAAATTAACACTTTATTACTTCAATTTTATGCCTTAAGAAATTTCCTTTCATTTATCCGTAAACTAATCAAAATGGCTATATGTCATTCTCCTCCCTGCACTTAAACGTGATTTATGTACCCTTTAAATCTTAAGCAAAATTTTCCCCGTATAGTTTCGACTTTCCATTAATCTATGCGCAAGTGAGGCATCACGTAATTTGAATATTTGGGCGATAGGAATAGAGACTTTGTTCGCAGTGAACAGGTCCAAAACATGCGCCGCAACAGGAGCTAATCTGGCCGGATCGTGCTTTCTGGTTGTTCCTAAGCTAAACCCTTTGATATTTCTGCAGCTGCTATGCACGTCACTTGTTTTAAAAGTACCAGCCTTTCCACTGCTATTGCCAAATTGAACCAGTGTACCATATAATGCTAAACACGCTAAACTCTTGCTGGTAACTTCCCCAGCAACGGAGTCAAAGATGATATTTGCCCCTTTCATATTTGTTTGGTCTAGAGCTACATTCGCAAACGTTTCATACGTGCAAACCATATCAGCACCCAATCTTCTCACATATTCTTGCTTATCCACGTTACCTACCGTTGCAATTATTTTTTGTACACCAGCCAATTTTGCTAATTGTACAAGCATCGATCCCACACCACCTGCAGCACTATGTATAACAATGGTATCTGATTTTTTCACTTGCCCAATTTCATATAGTAAAATATACGATAAAATGGATACGGTTGGCATGGTTGCAGCCTGTTCAAATGAGAGTTTATCTGGAATTTTAAATACTAGCTGTTCATTGGCCACAACATAGTCGGCATACGAGCCATTTTTCGGGAAAGCTATCACGCGATCGCCTTTTGAAAAAGTGGAATTAACAGGGACCTCTGCAATTGTTCCCGCAGCATCTAGTCCAAGCACAAATGGAAAATTACCGACACCTTTATTGCCCGTCCGTTTTTTAATATCGGCATAATTGACACTTGTATAGGATACTTTTATTAAGACTTCGTTTTGACCTATTACGGGTATTTCCATGTCTTTGTATGAAAGTACACGCGCATCACCAAATTCATTTTGACTGACAGCTTTCATTTCCAAATTATTTATAATTTGTATATCGTACATGATTAATTAATTATTTGATAATTTGACGAGCTATTAAACTATTTCAAAAGCTATAGAGTCTCTAGCCATTTATATATTGGTTTAATATGATGCCGAATATGGTCAAATGTGATCACCATTACTTTTTACGGATATTCCAAAATCGATTATTACGGCGCAACAAGTTCCACCTTTATTCTATCAGGATCCTCAAAATAAACGGCATAATGGTCTTTCCCCCCAGCGAATGGATAGTTATCCGTATATAACATATTAATGCCTATATCCTCCAATTTTTTGGTTATTGCATCGACGTGTTGACGCGATTCCGCGTAAAATGCTAGATGATTAAGTCCGACTCGGCACCTATGGTATGGAACATCCAGAAATTGTTCTTCCGTTTGTACAAATACAATATAGGTATCTTCTAATTTCCAGCTTCGTCCATTTTCCCATTCCTGAAAAGCGTTATATCCTAATTCTTCAAGGAACCATCCCCAAAATTCTATTGATCTGTTTAAATCTGAAACGTATATCTCAATATGATGCAGTAAACCCTTGGACATGAAATACACCCCTTTTAATTGATTTTACGTGCCAAACTGTTAATCAAATTTCTCCCATATATCACCTTTTTGCTTAATACCGTTCGCTTACCCAAGCTGCATCTTCAAGGAAATCCTTTCTGGAAAATAAACGTGTAGAAACTAATTGGCGATATGATGTGATCGTTCCATCGTGAGAAACAATATAAATTTTTTCTTTTGATTGTTGTTTACACCACCTAAGAAATTTTCCTCCAAGAATCCTGAACTCCTGATCAGCCATTGTATTTATTCCATTGTTCCATAGATTATCAGATGAATGCTGATCTATGGAACAAGTAGGTAATACACACTTCACTTTTTCTTTTCTTATTATTTCATCACACGGAAGCGTGATTTTCCCCGCTTTTTGTGGAAACATTCTTGGCGAAACAACTGGAGTTACTATTAAATCAGCATTAGAATCCCCGGCCCAATAATAGGCTGTCTCTAACGTTCTCCTTGTAGGACTAATGATAACGATGTCTCCGTTATCTAAAGGAAGGTTATGCCTTAATAATAATGCCTGCTCCCTGCCTGCTTCAGTCAATGAGGGATTCTCCATATATAAACTGTCTGGTGGATTTAGTGTGTGTTGTCCCTGTCCATGCCTAACAAAAATTAATTCCATATTTCCTCCAAAAATGTGCTGTTTGTTAAATTATTTTATGACTGATGCCTTTTCTGCATTCGTTGTAAATATTCTTCTGATTTTCCTTTAGGGATACTGAGGGTTGCCCAATTCTCATTTTTTATTAATTCATCATCGACTTTCCCCGTCAAAATTAATTCCGATCTTTGATGAACTAACTATAGCTTAAAGGTTCTTTTTCAATTACGGTCTGCCTTAATTGAATGACAGGTTCGAATACATCAAATTTTAATGCCAGCTACCATCATGGATAGCGTAAATTCATAAACTAACCGCGTGCCAAAACTGTTAATGAGCTATGCCTCCAACTGTCTATTTTATGTGCACCATTTATTAATAAATTTTCTCAGCATCCGTGGGTAAATTCTTAATGTGTTTTTGATAATTCGTCATATTTTTATCATCTTTATGCGGGTAAGAAAACTTACAAGATACCGCGGTCTTATTAGCTAAAGTTCGAAATAGATGACAGGCTGCAAAAATGGAATCCCACATATGCTCATAATTCCCATCACTATAAGTCTTTTTGTACATCTCCCAGTAATCTTCGGGAAGATAATGCTTAAAATACTTCCCCATTTTCCCTGTTGATACTTCAAAGTGATTGTTCATTCCCATCCACCATGACACCATTTTATCGAGTTCAGCTCTGATCACATGTTCAAACATTTGCATAGCATAAGGCAGTTCATCCCGCCAGATTCCTTTTGCAACGTTTTGCTGGCACCACCAAAAGTTATTACAGCAGCTCATGAACATCGATTCCGCAGGCCTTGTTACATGGTAATCTGTATCGGTTGGTTTAGGAATAGCCGGCAAACAGTTGTCCTTATCTAATAATGGCACTGTCAGTTTGTCATGCCCATAGCCTTCGATCATATTCTCTTTTGTTTCAATGTGAAGATCGATTCGATTCCCATCAGTAAATAGCAGTGAATGACCCCACCTTACCATCCTATCAGAATGCTTGAAGATGGGGCTTCCTGTTTCACAGACCCCTGCATCTTA
>NZ_JBCLVH010000012.1:48757-118223 GCF_039548255.1 Lentibacillus songyuanensis | reverse complement strand
TTACATGAATAATTAGGGGTGGCAAGTGGCATACAATTTTAAATGCCATTTCATACATTTTTTACTTGCCAAATACACCCTACGAAAATACACATAAAGTATTTATGCAACATAATGGCCCGTTTGTTGCACTATCCCAATCCATCTTATCAATGAATTGTATCAAACTTTATTTCAAAATCACAGCTTCTTTTTCTCTAAATTATTTGTCTGCTACTTGTATGTTACGTGTATGCTACGTGTGAATTTTTCCCTGTTTTTAGAACACCGCATATACAGTAAAATCCCCCAACCATAGTCGGTTGAGGGATTTGCAAGTGTTGATTTATTAACGTTTTGAGAAATATATTTAGGAATTCTAAGTATATTAAATCCATTGTAATCCATTTATATCAACATTTTAAGTATCTTTAAATGGATAAAAGTGTATAAAAAAGTATTGAAAGTGATATTACTTGAACCAATTTGAACCAAGCTGATGCTAGTTGAATACACTATCCTTACTCAATTACATAATAAAGTAAGATAAACAAACTTAGTAATACATTTATCCTTATCGATTAAATGTATTTAAGCTACCAACCTAAATTGAATCGATGTCTCCTTCTTTACCATGGGAAAATGGAAGATAAGCGTTATTTGCGATTAAAAACCAATAAAATCAGCACGTTTAACAAGTATCTTTAACATTAAAAACATATAAAGTGATGAACTCGTCACTGTCTCGTCACTGAAAATGGAGAACAGTTACATACAAGCTAATATAATAGATATACCAGATTAACACAGTCAATCCAACAAATATCGGAATCTACTGTATAAGTCTTGTACAGATTTTTTACCCATTTTCAAAATAGATAACAAGGTCATCCAAATTAATATTGCTTATATTAATTTAAATCAGAGTATCTAACGTTAAATTATTCATTTATTTCTAATGGCGGTAAACTATTTACCAAATCCACTGTTTGAACTGATACGTTAATTATTCTCAATAATAAATTGAATATATACTTTTCATCTTCTGAAAATAAGTTGGGGTCATCGATGATTCCTGACTTTGGATCTGTTTTCACCTGATATTGTTCCATAATCCACTTTATAGCTGATTTACCATTCACCTTATATTTATAAGCCTTCTCAGGAATGCCCTTTATAGTAATATCGTTGTTCACAATAACAGTATCTTTTTTGTTTCTTTTCGGATACCTCATTTTAGATACTTTATAAGATGGATTATCTGTTTGTTCAACAATTACGTCAGGATAGACAGGAACCCTTTCATAATTAATATGCAAATCTACCAAGTCTTTGCCTATCTCAATATAATCATCTTTATTTTTTAATAATGGTATTCGAGGGAATGCCTTTATTAAATCATATTTATATTTTTCTTTATATTCATTGGAATGTAATATTGCATAAATATAATAAAATGCTTGATCATCATCAAGATTTGTTAATGATTTTATCGAATCAGTAAAATTAGTTACTATTCCTATAGAATCCTTTCCTAAGTATTGCGGGAAACCTTTCCCATTTGCAATTAATTGTAGGTTTGGAACCAAGTCTGTCGCAATACAAGAAAATTCATTTTTGGTTCCTTGTCCCTGGATATATAAAACTTTATCCATACTTTCATGAGCATTGTGATATCTGCTAGGTCTTTCTATAATATTACTGTCATAATAGAGCCATTTTTTTGTAAAAGGCCTATGCATCATCAATACCTTATTATTGTTCAAATCAATTTTTTCACCTTTTTTAAATTTCTTAGATAGACCAGCACTCCATTTTATATACGATTCAGATTTATTTACTTTTTCCATACGTTCATCTGGGCTTTCAACACTTAATAGTTTATTTATCTCATTATTATAATTATTAATCATTTGATTTGTATTTTTTTCTAATTCCTCTTTTGAAAAATTAGTTACCCATGCATCTCTAGCTGGATAAACACCTGTATATTGATCTAAAAATACACCAGATTCTTTTTTCTCATTATTAATAAAAGGAATAAACTGTTCGTAGTTTTTATCACGTTGATTTATCCAATCATTATTATTATCCGGTTCTATTTTTTTCCAAGATATATCTTCAATTGATTTATACTGGTCGATAATTTCTAACTTCTCTTCTCGTTTTAAATATTCTCCAATATCATAGTAGTTTATTTCATGGCTGTCTGACCCATCCTTTATAAGTAAGGTAATAGCAATAGGCGCTCTGCTTCCTGCATCAAATATTTTGCCGCCCTCTTGTCGTGACCTTTCTCCTTGCGTTCTTTGGTCACCTCTTAAGTTAAACACATATATATGATTAAACTCCTCATGCCAGCATTTTCTTAGTCCATCTGTTGCTTGACTATCTATAAAAGATGCGTTTGATACAAATCCAATTACACCTTTATCATTAATGCGATTGCTAGCCCATTTAAATGCTTTTATATATTGATCATAAAGAGATTTCTTTAATTTAGCTTTAGAATATTTTGCATATGTTTCATCAATCGATTTATCCAAAATGGGATATTTAACATTTTGAACACCTGTATTAACACTTGATTGACCTATAGAATAAGGAGGATTTCCTATAATTGCGAATATAGGATCGTTTTGCTGTCGCTTCAATCTCTCATTATTTTCATCAAACAATTCATCCATGAAAGACCCGTTATTCTCTGTACTTTCAAATGTATCTGTTAAAACAATCCCTTCGAAAGGTACATAATCGCCCTCATGTAAACTATGAAATGTTTCTTCTATGTTAATTGCTGCAATATAGTAACTTAATAATACGATCTCATTTGCATGAATCTCTTGTGTATATTTTCTTAGTAAGTCTTCTTTAGGAATTAAACCGCTTTGAAGCAAGCGTGTAACAAAAGTTCCTGTACCAGTAAATGGATCTAATACATGAACCCCTTCACTAGCCAGTGATTTCCCAAAGTGTTGTTTTAAAACACCATCTACTGAATGAATGATGAAATCTACCACTTCTGTCGGTGTGAAAACAATTCCTAATCGTTCTGTTGTTTCTTTAAAACCAACTTTAAAGAATTTGTCGTAAAGCTGAACTATAATATCTTGTTTTGCTTTTAAGTTATCAATACCTTCCGCACGGACACGGACACTTTCATAAAAGTCTTCTAACTTTTCTTGTTCCTTTAATAAACCTTGTTTATCTAATACATCTAATATCGATTCCATTGCTTGCGAAACGGGGTTGTTATTCACAAAGCTGTATGATTCAAAGAGTGCTTCAAAAACTGGTTTTGTTATTAAATGTTGTGCTAACATCTCAATCGCTTGCTGTTCAGAAATAGAATCATTTATATTATGTCGAATACTTTTCATAAACTTTTGAAATTCTTTATACGTTTTGCTTTCCTTGTTTTCTAACATGGCATTTATGCGGGTCATGTGCTGCTGAGCAATTTTCGCAACATCTTCTGACCATTGCTCCCAATAACGTACATTTCCAACTTTTTGAACAATTTTTCCATATATAGCACGTTCTAAATCACTTAAGTTTTCCTCTGACAAATCTGCGACTAATTGTTCACTACCATGTTCTGGCTCAGTTAAGTAATCTCCTGGAGCTTCACCCACACCAATTATTTCTATTTGGCTAGGTTTCTTTTTATTTAGCTCTAGTTTATTTATTGTTGCGTCAAATCGCTCATCTATTGATCGTAAAGCATTCAAAATTTCCCAAACCACTTGATATTTTTCATTATTATCCAAAATAGAATGTGCCTCTGATCCTGAAGGTATACCAATTGGTAGGATTATATATCCATAATCTTTCCCTTCTGCTTGTCGCATCACCCTACCTACAGCTTGTGCTATATCTATTTTTGATTTACGAGGTTTTAGAAACATAACAGCATCAAGGTCTGGCACGTCAACACCTTCTGTTAGAAAGCGAGCATTGGAAAGTACGCGACAAGTATTATCTGGTACATCACTTTTTAACCAATCAATTTTTTCATTTTTTTCAACAGCATTCATAGATCCGTCAGCATGTTCTATATCTATGCTAAATTGATTGGAAAGTGAATTATCTTCATTGTATAAATACTCATCGACAACTGTTGAAAACATATCTGTTATTTTTTTTGAGTCCTTTATCGTTCCTGTAAACGCAATTGCTCTTTTCATAGGTTGACCCAATGTTTTATTAGTATTCCCATCTCGTTTTACTAACCCATTCCAACAACCGACAATTTTTGTAACATCATCAAATTGTAATCCTGATTTAGTTTTAGAAAAAATGTCTTGGAATCTTCGTGCTATCACGTCTTCCTCAACAGCTAAAACCATTACTTTATAATCTGAGAGTATTCCTTTCCTTATTGCATCCCCAAACCCTATCCGATAAAACTCTTCACCATAGGTTTCTGGATCATTCATATCAGCTATCACAACTGACTTCTCTTCTGCTTTTCTCTTTGCATCTTCTCCATATACCCTTGGGGTCGCTGTTTGATACAGACGTTTTTTCGCTTTAACATTGTCATTACTATGTACTTTCGTAAAAGCTGATGCTTCTTGGTTTAGTTCAGTCGCACCCGTTGTTCGATGGGCTTCATCACATATAATCAAATCAAATTCATAAAAACCATTTTGTTGTGCTTCGATTATGACATCTATTGATTGGTATGTGGAAAACACAGAAATAAACTCTGGTTGTATGCTCTTTGATTCAATTGTCCGTTGATAATCTAATAATTTTTCTGTATTTGTCGTAGCTGGAAAACCTATATCTGAAGTTGCTATGTCTTCAATTTCTGTTCCTATTTGTTCTTTAGTCACTTTTCTATCTGAACAAACCGCTATAGAATCCATATTAAAATCAATATCAGCGTTCCAACTTCTTAAAGTCTGTGACAACAACTGGATGCTCGGAACAAGATACAGAACTTTAAAAGTATTATTAGATTGTTTCGCCATTCTTTCTGCTATAGCCATCGAAGTAAAAGTTTTCCCAGTACCCGGAGCCATAATTAGCTTTCCACGATCAACCGTTTGAAATCCGTCTACTACTGATTCAATTGCCGGTTTCTGATGTGGACGAGGAGTCTTTTTTTCTTGTAAAACAACTTTCTCAGGTTCTGCAAAACTGAACTCTGACCAATCAATCAAACTTTCCTTTAATTGGGATAAAGAAATACGCATGATTTTTTTATCTCTATCGTTCAAAGCATTATCAGCATTTTCGGACCATTTATCTGTAGTCGTCACAATAAGACCTTCAGAATAATAACTCTTACCCACTTCATTCAAAAAAGAATCGATATGTGACTTTTGAATTCTAGTTTCTTCCTCATAATATTTCGCCTGAATAGCTACTAATTCACCTGTCTTTTTCTTTTTCGCAACTAAATCAACACCAGTATCAGCTTTAGGAATACCATATTCATTTGGTACTTCGTTTAACATCCACACTGCTTCAAAAAGCCTTTGATATATTGGTTCATTTTCCAAATATGTTTTCACTAATAGCTCAAACAAAGTGCCTCTATCTCTCTGGACTCTATAATCAGCATCAATTTCTTTCACCAAAGAAACAAAGCTTTTACTACTATACTTCGTCATATTACTCCTGCCCCCACATATTAATAAATATCTGTTCTTCAATCATTCACTATTTCTACACGTAGCTTTCTAATTCTATTCTATCATAAAGTACTCTATTGAATCATTTGATGTCATTGAAGAAAAAAAGGGATGTTTCTCCCTTTAAATATGTCCTCTTTCTTTTAAACTGGTAAAACTGTTGTCATTATTCACCACTAAGTGATCAAGCACTTCAATCCCAAGTAACTTCCCAGCATCGACTAATCTTTTTGTAACGTTAATATCTTCCATTGAAGGTTTTATGTCACCACTTGGATGCTGATGCGCAACTATGACACTTGCCGCGTTATTAAGTATTGCTGATTTAAACACTTCACGCGGATGTACAATGGAGGAATTTAATGAACCAACATGACAACGATGAACTGCAATCACATTATTTTTAGTGTTTAAGCACATAACAAAGAATACTTCACGATCATCACGCCCAATAAAGCGAGATGCAATCTTTGCTCCATCTTCTGGGCTACGGACAACATAATCAACACCCTCATCTGCCTCACGAATAATTTGCTCGATGCGAACAACTTCTAAAATGGTTTCCATCTAGATCAACCTCTCTATGATTTTTTGACCTTTTTGGTCACCACACAAAGAATCTTCGCATCGATTAATGTCAAGTGGCGTAAGTAGAAAAGCTATCAAGTGATTCGTATATGTTTTGAGGAAGCCCAATGAATTAGGGTGCGTTAAAAGCGTTAATTGCTTTCTTACGCACCCTTATCCTACTTGGCTGACTCATAACATCCGAAGAACGAAGACCCTTTACCTAATCGATAATGCGTCCATTCTCTACGGACGCATTAGGAGATTACAATTAGGAGAGCTGAAAAGGGAAAATACATAGCTCGTCTGTGATTTACATCTATTTTATTTAGATGACTCTTTAATATCATTAATGATTTCTTGCTTTACATTTTCTTTCAAATAATTTTTAGCATCAATTTGAAACCCTAACCACTCACCCTCGTCTTCAATGGCTTTGAGAGGGGTTGTCAAACCATGAATTAAATTATTACTAATGAAATGCTCTTGTATATCATCATTGAACTTATCCTCATCTATTAATTGTTCAAATATAATATTTACTAATTGCTCTTTCCTTTCCATTATTTCTTCTTTCGTAGGTGAAGGAACTCTTTCGTTCATCATTTTGTTGTATTTTGTTTTTGGTATTCTTTTTTCATAAATACTTTCATCAACTTTTGTTCCTAACGCCTCTGCAAAACGTTCAAACATTTTTATGGCGTGATGGTCTATAGTCGTTTTTCGATTACCATTCCGTTGATCTATTAGTTGCTTTTCATGAAATGCAATAATTTCTTCTACAAGGTCTTCTCTGTATTTTTTATATCTATTATTACTTTTAGTTCTTCTATTTTTTTCGTCATCAATCAGATTATCTATTTTGTCCCATTCATCATGTTTTAATGTCTCATATAATTTATCCTCTTTCGCTTCAAAAAAATCTCTATAATATTTATTCCATGCTTTCGAGCTAATCAGATGATCATCCTTTTCTTTCCCCTCAAATTCATAACCAAATCGTTTGTCTATTAACGTTAATATTTCTTCCTTGCCATAATACTTATGCATGTGCAACGAACCCCTTCATGTTTTATTTAATTATAACACCATTACAAAAGAAATATCCATAGATGCGCGCGCTTTATCTGCCATAGATTCGACAAAGGCAACGTGGTAGGATGTAAATAGATTGAGGCCTCAATCAAAATATCCATAGGGAAAGGATGAATTCTTCACATGAAAAAATTACGCCAATTTAACGTCTTTGACGCAGTAGGGTTCTTCAAGGACAAGGATGTACGAGTGATGTCACACGAGGACTGGAAAGAATACGATGCGGACGGAAAGAACCCTAAAGTCGTAGGTACTAAGTACAAAACGGTAATTGCAACCGATCGAACAAAATACACAGGGGAAGAAGTAGCACCTGACCTTAATGCAGGAGAAAAGATTGTGGTTAAGGTCTCTCAGCCTCCAAAAGAGTATAAAAAGTTCAGTAAAATCACGTTTGTAAATCCGACAGCTTCTGTGTATGGAACGTTCATGAGTGAACTTTCTGTTAAAGCAGATGATGTGGAAATTACTCAACCAAAATAAAGAACAGGGGACAATTAGTTCCCTTTCTATCATTATCATTTCAATGCATGTGACCGCCCCTGAAAAGGGGCGGAATCACAATATTAGGATGTGAATTACGTGAAGAAAACATACCGAATGCAGCGTGGGTTTATTTCGTTTCTAATCATTGGATTGCTTCTCGTTTTATGGTTTTTCTTTTATAAACTGTATCCATTGATTGCAGAACAAATAACGATATTACAGCTTCCACATGTTGAGTCAAATATCTTCTTGGTTCCTGTTGGTCTGATGAAAATTGGCTTATTCGTTAGTTGGTCATTTCGCAATAAACTATGGTTTGGACCACTTTTTTCTGCGCATTATTATTCGATGGTAAAACGCATAAGAAGGCATATTAAAGATGCTAGATTCGAAGATGAACGTGAGTTTGATAATCGTTTAGTTAGATTACCGAAAATCAAAATTGAATTTGATGATAATCGAGCTAGAAAATCAGGAAAAGTGCTAATCCAAAACTCAATTAAATTCGACAAAAAATTAGAAGACATGAGAATTGATTCAGCATTAAATGGATATTTAAGTGAACGTCAGTATTTGTCTAAGAACCGTAATTACTACATCTATGAATTTTATGCTGTAGATTCACAAAAGCAACTTGAGATTAAATCAGCAAATGATTTGATTGAATGGTCAAACATGACAGCAGACGATTACGCCTTACGTTTAGATGAACGTGCAACTGTTCCGTTTCATCATATGGGTCTTAGCGGCCAGACAGGTGGAGGTAAATCACTACTTGTTCAAATGCTAGTTGAACAAGTATTATCAAAAAGTGTCAATCATGAGTTATTCATTATTGATCCAAAGCGTACAGATGTATACCAAATGGCTAAACGTACCATTGGTGATGATCGAACTGCCGACAAAACAAATGCGATTGAACTAATTAAACAATTTCATGAGCGTATGAATGAACGACAAGATGAGTTGCAAGATTATTTCATATCGAATCGCAACAAAACGTATAAGGACGCTGGTTTACCAGCTTTAATTCTACTTATAGATGAGTTCGGAGCATTGAGAGAATCATGGAAGACTTTGTCGAAAAAGGAACGTGATGAAGTCGATAGTATACTCTCTGACGTTGCCTTCATGGGACGTCAACTAGGGTGTATTCTATGGATAGCGACACAACAAATGAATGCTCAGACGATGCCAACAGCGATTAGAGAACAGCTCGTCTTAAAGATTGCTTTAGGTGATAGCGATGAGCAAACCTATAGAACTCTGTTTTCTTCAGGTGTGGATATACCTTTAGTTCAGTTTACTGCTGGTCAAGGGGTATACAGCTATCCAGGGTTAGCCAGCGCAGACAAGCCACGGTTGTTGATGGTTCCTTACTGTAGCTTTTTGAATGAAAGCGCCTAGCTCTTCCTTAAGGAACGACGGCACAGAGAGTGGAAGGGGACCCGCCGTTCAGGCGGGGAAGGTTCCGCTCCGTGCTTCTCTCCTTTAGGAGAGCTGGCGTCTTGGTAATCACGCCAGCTCCGATAGGAAGCAAAAACAACAATCAATACCGTCATAACGGGCTTTTACACTTGAAAAACTTTCGCTAAAGTTTTTCGAACGAAAAGGAGTGAATAGAACATGATTAAACCAGATATTGACCAATTTACACTTGTATTACAGGCAACAGGCGTATTTGACTTTGACGAATGGCGTGACTGGATAGCAAAAAGCTTAATAGGCACATTCTTGATTAAATCAAAAATGCATAAGCTATTCGACGACTTTGATGAAGCAGACGTTAAGCTACCTGAAGGTTATACCGTGGGCTATTCATTCATCAATGCACCATTTTACTTCTGTATTGCTTATCATGAAGCATTCACAAAAATGGGTGTCATAGTCAAATTCAGCGCTTACGCATGGCATGAATATCGGAAGCGATATGAAGAAGAATTTAACGAACCAATCCATTTACACACCTTTTTTAAGTTGATTGATGCTGATGAGTATTCTTTTAGACTTTCACGAATTGATATGTGCTGTGACTTTTTTAATGAAGGCATTGATATCGCTAAATTAAAACGTTCAATTGAAGAGAAAAGGACTGAATTGCGCTATGGCAAGTACTAATAAAAGTTATCTGCAAAAGGTTATTAATGACAATAAAGAAAAACCATACAAAAGAAACAACTCGAAAGTGTCCGATGTGTCCAAAAACTTTCAAGCTCAAACATTGTATATCGGGGCAAAAAGCAGAAATACAAAAGTGCATTTACGCATTTATGATAAAAAAGAGGAACAACTATCATGAAACACATGCGCCATGTAGCTAAAGAAGTAGATGACTGGACACGTGTTGAAGCAGAGTATTCCGGTGATTATGCGCACCAGCTAACGGAAGCGATAAAGCATTGTAATACGGATGAACAACTCAAAGATTTAATTGTGAGTTCTATCATTGATCGATACATGTTCTTTTACACGAACTCGAATCGTCCACATAAACTTACGAAATTAATGCTCGATTTGTTGGAACAGAAAGATTTTCACTTTGAGTCACCATCACCACGAAACAACTTATTGGAGCAGTCGATTGATCATTTAATTAAGGGTTCTGGTCTTCTTCCGACATTGTGGAAAGTTGAACAAATATGGGGCGATGGCACAGCACGGGAATTAATAGATTATTTCTATAAACATTTCTATGAAGAGTTCGAACCCAATGATGACCATATATCTTGGGTGAATAAATACAAGGCACTTTATCTGTTAGAAGGTAAACCTTGGGAAGGATGATATTTACATGAATAAGCCAAAAGTAAGAGAAAACATAAAGAATGTGATTGAAATTGTTGACTCAGTTTTACAGGGTGAAAGCACAATCAACAAAAAGACCAGTGATTCGGATTATCAAAAACACAACTATACACCCGAATCTATTTTAGCAAATATTAAAGTTAGTGCCGAAAGTGCATTGAATGCATTAAACGAATATGAATAAAAAGGAGAAGATGCCATATGAGCACCAACATGGCTACAAAGGATTATCCATATCTATTAACAAGAGAACAAGCCTCAGACTTCTTAGGTATTGATCCAAAATCCTTTGATAAATATATCCGACCACACGATGAGCTAGAGCGTTTCATGATCGGCAAGCATGAACGATACACAATGAAATCTTTAGTACACTTTATCGAAAAGCACTCCGTTTAAAAATGCCGACAGTTGATAAGATGCTAGTTTAGAAATACAATATAATTGTATTCAACTAGCATCTATCAGCTATTTTTATGAGAGGGATGATAGTATGGCTAGTATAGTAAAAAGAGGAAAGTCATATCGAGCACAGGTTTCTTTATACAAACACGGTCAACATAAAAGGATTTCGCAAACCTTTCCAACAAAGAAAGAAGCAAATCTTTGGGCTTTAGAAATGGAATTAGCGAAAGGGGAAGGAAAAGAACTCGCTCACAGAACAACAACATTTGCAGATTTCTTCGAGAATTGGATTTACCTTGTAAAGGTTAATGATGTTAAAGAAACAACATTTCAAAATTATGTTCGTACTTCTGGCATTATTAGAAATTTATTTCAGGATAACCAATTGAAAGATTTAAATGATATTGTTGTTCAGAAGAAAATTGACGAATATGCGAAAACACATTCACGAAAAACAACACATGAAGTGCTTCTTAAAATTAAAACATCTTTACGTGATGCATACGCTCGTGGTTATATTACAAACGATTTTGCTCGTTTAGTGAAAACACGTGGTGAAAACCCACCTAAACGAAACAAAGCTTTATCTATTACAGATTTTAAAAAGCTTCGCAATTACGTTTTACAGCATACAGAAGATGAATTCAACGTACTTGTATTACTAGCATTAGAAACAGGTATGCGACGTGGAGAACTACTAGCAATACGACCAGAGAGTCTTTATGAATACGGAATAGAAGTTAGACATTCCATCAGTCCTACCTCTGACGATACTTCATTGAAGACACAAAATGCAAAACGTGATGTTTCTATAAACAAAGAAGTGTATGAGCTTATTCGTAGGATTCCTGTTAAAGAAAATGGTTATATTTTTAGTTTTGGGGGATTTAAACAATCTGAACAGTTGACTGAACTACTAGAGAAACTAGACATTAAAAAAACAACGTTTCATGGTTTGAGAGATACGCACGCATCATTTTTATTTGCTCAAGACATAGATATTGCTTATGTATCAAAACGATTAGGACATATAAATATCCAAACCACACAAAATTATTATCTAGAATTAATGCCAGAAAAAAAGCACCAGCAAGATGCCGATGCTTTAAATCTGTTAAATGCTTTATAAGATTAACGTTAATTTGCACCAACTTGCACCAAAAAACCTTTGCAAACATTGGTATATCAACAATCCTATTAACGTTTTGAGAACTGAGGGTACTTGATATATCAACACTTTGGGGAGGGTTTGTGTATTACCTGTATATTACGTGTACTTATCCACAGGGTTTCATGTGCCTTTGGGGATAAAACCTTCCCTTATTGTACCGGTAATATCCCTCGAAAAACAGGTGGATATATTTACAGTTTCTTATTTACTTCTTTTCTTACTTTTTCATATTGCGCTTTACTTATGCCAAGAGACTTTTGTCTGGCCGCGTGACCATTTCCGTGTTTTCCAGCAATAACTTCCTTGGCCATAGTCGCAATAGATTTTCCTCCGCCTGACGATTTGCCAGTCAATCGCTTGTTGACTTCATTTTTAACCTTATTATATTGAGCCTGGCTAATTCCTAACGACTTACGTCTTGCTGCATGTCCATTACCATGCTTTCCGTCAATTACTTCTTTAGCCATTTGAGAAACAGACTTTCCGCTAGGTTTAGGTTTGGACTTCACTCCGGAACGTCTATTGACCTCCGCACGGACTTTTTCGTATTCGGATTTGCTTATTCCGAGAGACTTGCGTCTGTTTTCGTGTCCTGAACCATGCTTTCCAGCAATAACCTCATCAGCCATTTTACTGATTGATTTACCTGTCGGCTTGCTGCCGCCTCCGCTAGATGGTTTTTTTTCGTCTCTCATTGCGTTCAATAATTCAAGATTCTTCTTTGCGGAAGTAGTGTAATTCTTAACGCCATACTTCTTGGCCAACTTCTTACGATTGGCAGGACTCGAATTAATACCTTTGCCGTTTAAATAGTCTACAATACTATTTCCTTTATAAGCGCCGCCATTAGATGGAGTTGACGGTTTGGAAGGAGTGCTAGGCTTGTTTGGCTTGCCACCTTTTAATCTATTATACTCTTTCTCTATCGCTTTTAAAATACCTTGCCATCCGCGAGAACGAGCCAAGATTCTATGAGGACAGTTCTTCCCACTCCAATCCTGATGTTTGTGAACGTCTGACATATCCCATCCATTTTCAACTAATCCATTGGCCACAAACATGATTGCATTTGTTTCAGCCTTGTCATAACGCTCTCCGCCACTTTTCGAATAACATATTTCTACTCCAAAAGTGTTTCTGTTTCCGTAACCATTACCTCCATCACCAGCATGCCAACCGTTGCGATCTAGCGGTAAACCTCGCACGATTCTTAAGTTATCCACCGCAAAATGATAAGACACTTGATTGTTATTTGTCTGCATATAGCTTATTTCACTCAATGCAGCCGCATCATTATAAGTGTTATGCAAAGTATATCCTTTTGCTTTCATTGGGTTGGTAGCTTTAAGAGTCAGTTTGTTGTTTGGCAATCTTTTTACGACATATTCAATACCGTTTTTAGTAGCCATATTATTTTACCTCCTCAATTTCTTTTGCTTTGTATCCCTGAGTAACCCAGCCGAGATCATTGCTAAAACCAACGAAATGGATGCCGTCCTCAATTTTTGTGATATCTCCCTCGAAATTGCTTTTCTCAATAATTTTCAGCGCGCTATCTTCCAAGTGCTTGTCATTACGAACCTTATCTTTGTCTATAACTCTGACGATTTGTCCAGTTTCCATAGTTGATCATTCCTTTCATATTTTTAAGAAACAAAAAAGAGCAATCCATTTATGAATTACTCTTTGCTCTTTTGTTTTTCATCCATTCGACGCCAGCCTTTTTGTACAGCTCCACGTATAAATTCATCCGACACTTCAATTCCATAACGGTGCGCCATTAAAGCAACATACTCAGATGCTTGATTGAACTTTTCTTGGCCACTCTGCCCGCTGAATTCATTTTCCATTAGTTCCACGGCCATATCTACCACAGACTCAATGATCCCGAGGTTGTCTTTATCTACAGCCTTATCAAGCCACCGCTTTATTTTTGGCGTAAAATAAGAAACAGCCGCGGCTAAAAGTATTCCGACGACTGTAAAAACTGCTTCTATTAAACTACTTGTTAGTGATTCCACTTTACCCCTCCTAGTTAAAAAACAACGGCGCAAGCCCGAATATACCACTCACTATAGCGGCAACCAGGCCAATACCGGCTACTATAATTTTCGCCATTTGCTTTTTGTCCTCTGTTCTATATTTCGTTTTTAAACCCAGATTATCTATAGCCCTATCATGCTCGTGAAGCCGGTCATAAAAGTCGCCGTTTCGCTTCCTTTGGTCGTTCGTAAACTCGTCAAGTACAGTGGCCATTCTATCTGTGTTTTTTGCTGTTTGTTTTGATGATTCCACCAACGGTAGAACTATATCGTTCAAGGTATCAACTTTCTTGCGTACGTTGTCTATCCGCTCTGTCACATCGTTTTTTAAATCGTTTTGTGTTTTTATTAATTCCAGTCTTGTTACATACTCATCCTCATTCGCCATAAACTAAAACCTCCAGCGATCGATATGAGCAAACATGATATACTAATCAAACTATATCTTGAAGGCAACATTATATTGACCGCTCCTATAGAGCTTGCACTGGCGTATAAACCAATGCTAATAGCACCTAAAAACCCGCCAATCATCATAAAAATACATCTTATTTTCCCTTGCTGGAAAATACAAGAAAACAGCAAAATGGATGATGTCAGCATTATCAGGCCGTAGACTGACAGGGGCATCAAATCTTGCATTTTTGTATATGTTGGCGACGATATTCGCGGATCCGCAGTAATAAAAAATATGCCCGTCATAAAATTAAATAGCGATATGGTTAATATATACATGTTCGCTAAAAACTTTGCTTCATTGTAATGTCTAAACATAAAATCTCCCTCTCGTGTTGACTTTAGACATCCTCGTATTCATCCATAAAAAATACGCCCTATTCGGCGCCTCTTGTTAATACAAATTCTTTCAATATCTTCTTTCTCAGATTATGCGAATCTGTGTGCTTCATTAATCCAAGATAAGACGATAAAACAGACCTCACTTCATCTGTACTCACCTCCCCAAAGGCAAATTGTTTTTGTATGTACTTTAGCCTTGATTTCATGTTTTTCACAGTTTCTTTTCTTAATTTCATGTGGGTTGGCCATATTCTTTTTCCGACAAAATCCACTCCGTGGTTAGTGTTGTCGATTCTTGTCTTGTTGTTAATTTGAAGATGTAATTCATGTTGCAGAAACAAATTTGATTCTATCAATATTTCTTTCAATTCATTCTTATCCTTATGAAGAATAACTATGTCATCCATATAACGTATATAATGACGTACCTTCATATCATGTTTAGCATACTGATCCATTTCATTAAGATAGACATTGGCGAACAGTTGACTTGTTAGATTACCGATTGGCATGCCAACACCATCAACTCTTTCTTGTTCATAGAAATGGTCACCTAGCGGTATTCCAAACTTTGTATGTTCACTTTTTATAATTCTGGCCAACAAAACCATGAGGTCTTTATCTTTTATTGTTCTAGAAATTATCGACAATAAAATGTCGTGGTTGATTCTATAAAAATACTTCGACATATCCATCTGCAGATAATAGGTTTTACCCGGTTGTCTTTCTAATTGCCGCAACCAATACTGGATTCTTGCTGCAGCACTATGTGAACCTCTTCCGTTTATACAGGCATAAGAATCTTTTATAAACCTTTTGAAATAAATTGGATAAAGCACTTTATAAATCGCCCATTGAACTACTCTATCACGAAACGGTAACGCCATAATTAATCTCTTTTTCGGATGGTACACATAAAATTCACGGTATCGACCAACTTCATAAGTTCCGTATATTAAATCATTTTGTATTTGTATTAATTCTTCCTCAGCATTATAGCTGAAATCTAAAACCTCTCCTCTATAACGTTTCCCTTTTTTGGCCATTAAATATGCTTCAAAGAGATTTTCGTAATCAATTATTTTTTCAAATAACTGACCTACCCTTTTCATATTTTTATTCACCTTTTTTCTCTATGTTGGCCGGCCGTATCACTTTTCCAATTCAATATACTAACTGATTTGCCGGCAATTTATATCTTTAGCCGCCATTGGCAAGGAAATCAGTCCGTTTTCTTCAATTCTGGATACAAGCGAGTACGCTTGTAACTTCTGACAGAGAGAACCAGCGACGAGCGAAAGCCAAGATTCGTATTCGAATTCGAAGCACGGTTGTTCAAGTTCAGGTAGAACACACCAGCATTAGCACCATTGTTCCAATTGCCTCCACGGTTCGCGAAACGCTCACAAAAATGACCAATTCCCTAAGGACACTTATTTCGGGTTAGATTTTATCCAACCACCTAGCATTTTTCCAATTTCGTTGATTTGCTTTGACCATATTTCATATTTACGAAACGGAAGAAAACCCAATGATTGGCCTAACCTTATAAAATGTCTTAATGTGTCTATTTCTATATCCAAATCCTGTAAGGTCGTCTTTTTGAAATAACGCTTATTCGCACGTATGATCAATTTTAAAATATTGTACATACACTGCTTGGTGTCTGCCGCAAGAGTGTGTCGCTCTGATTTTGGGTACTGCCTCAACGCCTTGTAACCATATTCGATCATATCGTTTGCTCTCTGCAGTATTTTCAAGTCTTCCCTATTCAATGTTTCTATCCCCTTAAAGTAAAAGGCTCCGCTATCGCAGAGCCTAACAGATTATCAGTTATCAGATTACAGAACTCATAAAACCAGCGACGAGCGAAAGCCAAGAAGCGTAAGCGAACGCGAAGCACGGTTGTGCAAGTACAGGTAGAACACACCAGCATTAGCACCGTGGCTCCAATGGCCTCCACGGAGCGCGAAACGCTCACCATAGTTACGTGCATAGAATCTGTCACCGCCATGGTCTCCTTCGGTAGGCGCAATAGCCAAATATTTTAGTAAATCTGGTGTACTAACCCCGCTCTTTGTTTCGAGGTCTTCAAAGCCGGTGTAGTTGTAACCGTAATAATCATCAACGTCTCCACCTGTGTACATCGGATTCTCTCTTTTGCTGTTCAAAATAGGTTTTCCGCTAACAGTATTGGACTCTTTTCTGTCATTGCCTTTTTCCGAGTTATCTACATATATCTCGGTATCCACCCAATTAGACAACGAATCCGGCGTATTAAAGTCATTATCTTGATGTACGTATATCTTACCGTCAATAAGGCGTAAACCGTCTACCCACTCACGGACGTTACCGTTTAAATCAAACACTCCGAACGGCGTATGATCATGACTCCAAGTTGCTGGCCCTGATCCAGTTGCCACACGACCTGTTCTGCCCCCTGTTTCATAGGTTTCAACTCCTCGTTCATATGATGCAGAGTGGTCTTTTCCATAATCATTGTTTCCGCGTGGCATTGTTCCATTTTTCTTAGACCATAAAGCCAATGCAGCCCATTCAGCATTAGTCATTAAGTGCCAACCTTCTCCCTTCCGGGTACATGCATCTTTTGAGTCATTGAAATTAATAGATGCTTTAGGGTCTACACCCGGAATCGAATATGCGCGGCCATCGTGGACAATATTCTGGAACTTAGATACCCAAATTTCCTTTTTAACAACACCATCAACAATAAATGCTGGGTGTGGTGTGTTAGGCGCGCCGTCAATCACATCACTCAAGTTGAAACGAGGGATGCACACCATAATTGATGGGTTTCCTTTGTCGTCATACATAACAGTGTTTTTCCCACCGCTTGCCGCTTCTACAGCTTGTCTATATGTGTCTTTTACCGATAAAATAAATGACATTATTCATCATCCTCCGATTCGTTTGTTTCGTCTTCGCTTTCTTCATCTTCATTTTCAAAGTACTGCGTAGGAAGCCCCCACAATCTTAATTCAACCAATGACGGATCCACCGGAAGTTCTACCTCTTCCATGATTTTCTCGTCATTTTCGTCTTTTTCTCCGCTGGGTTGATAAGAATAGCGTCTTGGTGGGATGATGATATTAGCGACATACCATGCGCCCAACCCCTCCCGAATGGTTACTAACTGTCTGTCCAGACAAACATCTATAACCCTTTCAACCGTGCGTTCTTTATCTTGCAAGTCAATAGTTATTTGATTTTCAATGGTTAATTTAGTACCGCTCAAAGAATAATTTGCTTTGCGGCCACTGTTTGCGCTTGTTATAATCATTGATTTTTCCTCCTTTTATACGTTTGGGTTGATTAAAGTCCATAAAAAAGAGACCGAATCTGCAGATCCCGTCATTTTTACCTTGAAGCCATTTCTTGTTTTATCATAAGCAATCAACTTTCCAACACAACCAGTCGATTCATCAGTCGGTTTAGGCGTTAATATTACATCATAATTTGGCGCATTTACTTGTGAATACCCTTCTAAGGAAATTGTTTTAAACGGCTCAGATGACCTAAAATATCCGTTATCACTGATTGTATTGGTTATTGTCCCGCTTCCTTGTAGAATACGTTGATTTTTGATTTTGTCTAACTCTTTTTGGTTTAACGTACCCAACTGATTCGCGAATGCCAGTAGCATGCCAATATCGAAGTGGGATAGCATGACGCCTGTTTCTAAGTTTCCTAAGGTTGTCTCTGCGACTGGCGTACCTTCAACTAACACATCTCCCGAATCTTTATCAACGACTTGGTCTTCCCACTCTGTAGGTACATATGATTGATCACGGTAATCTTTAACTGACATACTCACACCTCCTGAATAGTGATTTTAAATTCTAACAGCAAACCCTTATTTTCCTCATGTTCTTGGCTGTCATTTCGTTCAGCGACAACCCCTCCATCTTCATCAAGTAGCCTAGCTCTTGTAACGGTTCCCGTCGGGTCTTTATGAGTTAAATATATATGTTTTCTTAACGTATTTCCCTTAACAAGAGAACGCCTAATCTTGGCCGGATACGTTTTTCCGTTGATGGTGTAGTCTGCTTTGACAGCCCGTTCATCAATGTAATCTACTATTTCATTGATTATTTTTAGCAATTATGCCACCTCCTTACTAGCAGATATTGTCCCACATCTAATGGGGGTGGCTACTCCCGTTGGAGCAACAGAGTTAATGATTGTTTCTTCTATGACAGTAACACCAATCGACTTGGTATTGACTTGGCCAGATTTCAAATCAGAAATACCTGTAATGGATTCAGACTTGTGATTTAATGTTGATTGACGAGAAGCACCCGCAGCATCATAAAATATTTGTCCGGATTCATATTTACCAGATGGATTAAACCTTGATTTTCCACCTATGTTCTTGATAGATATGTTGAAAAATGACCTTTCTGAACTACTAAAAGCCGTTGGTGTATTTTTACCTCCACTGACTAGACCTGCAGTCCGTTGTAGTTCTGAAACTCCGGTTATTTTTTTGCTGTGTATTTGTAAAATGGTATGAAGTGATTCACCTCGGGTATTCGCTCTCGGAAATCTCCCTGCATTTGCTGTACCTGATAAAAGATTCAGTGCAACAGAATACCGGTCATTTCGATTAGCTTTGACAGTATATCCGTTTGGAATCAAATTGAATGAATACGTTAAATGAGATGGCTTTTCTGTCTCTAATATGGTTATTAATTCACCAAAATCATAGTAATCAACATTCGTTTCAACGGTGAACGGCAGCACCAATCCTCCCCAAGCAAGACTTATATTAGGTTCAACAGCCCTTAATATGACTATTAGGTTTGCTTTGTTGCTCCGTTTCTTTGTCAAAATACGGCGCCTACGCTTTTTGTAGTCAGTATCTTCACTTAAAACAGGTAGTAAGTATCTCTTTTCCCAATAACTAAGACCCCACGTAGCTGTATGGATGTACATCTGGTCTAACAGATCATCAACCGAATCATGTAAGTCATTGAATTGTTTCCCCTCTATACGTGCAATCTCTTGCATTTCTTTCAATATAGAGAAATGCTCCGGCAACAAGTCTAGTAATTGTTCTTTCATGGGTATGTCACCTCACCAAGATTCGCAAGTTCAGTGATATCGAGCGTGATGTTTTCGCGTTTTTCATTCAACAGGATATCCCCGATATCAAGTACACCAGAAGCATTTATAACAACAGAGACAGCCTCTTTAATTCGCACTACACCACCCGGATTTATTTCAGATAGGTATTCGTGCAACGCATCTTCAATATTCGACTGAACTTGATCAGCAGTATAACCCTGTTCTATTTGTAAATCTGGAATTGTAGCAGTAATATACATGACCTTCGCAGTGGCAACAGTCACTTTTGCGCCAACAGGGGCTTTTCCTTCACCTACACCCTTTGAATCCGGGTCAATTAGTTCTTGAACCTCTTCTATTAGTGCTGGTGTTGCTTGCTTTCCGTCTGGAGTAAGAATAACAACTCTTATAGTGCCGTCGCCTTTCCATAATGGCTCGACAAGAACATTCCCAACCCCGGCAATCTCTTTCGACCACCTAATATAGTCTGCAACATTACCTGGCCCCGGTGAATTCTCAATCTTTTCCCAGTATCTCTTGAGTAGCGAACTGTCAGATTCATCATCAATGCCATCAACGTCATTTTCGTGATCACTGACCATGGAAATTGATTCAAGACCGTCAATATCGGCATCTACAGGTAAAATGGTATCCGGGTCATAAATAGCTGTGTCAGCACCTTTTTCCTCTGATATAGCTTTGAAAGTTACTGGCAATTCAACTGTTTTTTGCGCAACAAAATAGATGCCATCAACGAAAAAACGAGTTCCTTGTTCTATTTCTCCGTCTGTTCCCTCCGCTTTGAAATGTCTTGTAGATGGAGTTGCTAGAATTCTTTCCACGCCTTCACCTGCAGTAATCTTTTCAAGGTATTCCCCTTCACTTGTTTGAGGGAAAGCAAGAACCAATACCTGTTCCAGAGAAATATACGTTTCAAATAGCTTTACAGCCGCAGGTGCAAGCGCGTTAAATATTACAGATCCCTCTCGCTTGTCATATTCGTCTGAAACTTCATCTAACATGTCTTCTAATAGTGATTCTGGCGAAATATTATCAAACATTTATTCTAGCACCTCCTCTATTTCAAGAATTCCCTCTACGGTATGGACTGCAAAACTAACGCGGAACGCATCAAACTCTTGTTTAATGTCAAAATCGGTAACATCATCTATTCGTTCATCGTAGATTAATGCCTCTGTTATTAAGCGTGGCAGTTCCATTATTTTGAACTCCTGCGTAACCTCACTATCAGATAACAGGGCATCTATTTCACTACCGTAATCTGTAGAATAAATAAAATGCTCATAACGTTGTGTACGTAAAACCATGTAGATGAATTGCCTAATCGCTTCCATACCTTCGATTATTTCTTTCGTGATAGTCATGGTTTCGTAATCAATTTTATATGTTCTTAGTGTTTCTATTTCCACATCTTCATCAGGTAACTCAACATCAACTTCTGGTGATAAAGCCATTACTTAATCACCCCTTAAATCTGTCGATAATAAAAAATGATTGTCCACCTTGAACGGCAGCAACCATCACTTTATCGCCTTTTTTTAGTTCGTCAGTAAATTCTATTTTTGCACTTCGGAGCGTCAATGAGTTTATACCATGCGTGTGCGAGGGATCGCCCGCGCTCGCCATTGAACTGCTGATATTAGAACTAGTTATGTTCGCAGTCCGGGTATGCCTCGTCAAATGCTCCGATACAATAATAAATTCACTAGGAATTATTAATTTTGAGCTGCTTTTCAGCCTTAGTTGAATGTTTGGAGGTGGACTGTGAACCACACCTTCCACAAATTGCAAAGGGTTGTTAGCATTAACTGCATCATTGGCCATCTTTTTGATTGTTTGGGCAATACTCATTAATCCACCTCCGCCATAGTATTTTTTTCTAGCAACTTAAGTTTCATGTCATGGTAATCTCCCATGAAAAAATGAGTGTCAGAATCAACATAATAGGTACCCTTTATACCCAAATCTTTTTCAATTACATATACAGGCATACCACTAACAACCTCGTCAATTCCGAGCGCATCAACTTCCAAATTCTTTTGTATTCCTTTTTTCTGTTTCAGTAGCTTTTTAGCCCTGCTATTCGCTTGGTTTTGAGTCAATTCCTCATTGACTCGCTCAAAATGTTGTAAAACACCGTATTTTTTCTGGCCAGAACCATTATTTACAACGGCTGTTGTTGTCTTTTTATCTACGCTAGATACCAGCTTCACCCTTGTTGCAGTGTCGTCTAAGTTGGTTGCGAAATTATAATCAGTGATGTTTACGCCTGTTTCCAGAACCCACTGTTTTTCAATTTCCTTCCATTCCTTCAAGTGAAGTTTTCCTTTAGATGACGACAGTTGAAACCTTCTACCGGACTGCTTTTCGGTATTAACAATGCCTTTTAAAATGATGTCATAAAGCGTTGTTTCATTGGTGTATATTTCATTTAATCGAACACCAGTGTTTGCGATAGTTCCTCGAGGGATTTGGAAATCCTTACAAATTCGCACTACCATGTCAGTGACTCTCTTTTTCGAAAATACATATATATCTTTATTGGTCAAAAGATAGTGAAGCATGTCATAGGCTATTATCGTTATTGTTCCGCTTTTAGTCTTATTTCGATTAAAAACAGTACCACGGAATAATTCTTTTTCTTTCCACTTAAAGAGAACAGTATCTCCTTCATTGACCTTTGTGAATTTCAGTCCACCTTTATCCGTATAAAGAACCTCTGCAGTTATTTTTCTGGCTGATTTGAAACGTTGACCTGTCCAATTAATAGATTTGGTCGGTATTTCAGTCATTAGTCCAGGTTTAACAAGATATAACTCAATCATGGTATCTTCAACACCTGTCCGGGAAATATCCAGTGACCGGGCTGCTTAATATTCCTGCGGTCTCGTTTGATCATCATGGATTTATTAGCATTCCATATTTTTCGCCATTTTAAGCTGTTACCATAATAGCGTTTGGCCAAATGCCATAACGTATCTCCACTTTTAACTTTGTGAGTCTTTGCTTTTGGCTTAACTGCAGGTCTTGATTTTTTCTTTGTTTTCTTTTTCTTGGGTACCTTTACTTTGATTTGCCTTATACTTACGAAAAGGTATTCCTTTAAAGTTAAATCATACGTAATGTCTCCAACAGCCCCGCCTTCCTCACCATAACTAAAGTTATCTATGGACACTGGCAGATTGATGGATGTTCCAGTAACCAGAAATCGTAATGGAACCTTCGCTTTCTTCCACTTTTCTATTTTTTTAACAGCATCCCACGGCTTTGGTGGATTGCTATACTCTGATAGTGTGCTGTCGTGCAATGGGAAAAATGACGAAAACTGAACAATCTTTGCCGCCGGATCTTGCAAGATGGTTACTTCTCCTAAATTGGATATATCGACAGATTCGTTTTTTGAACCATTACTCATGTCGAGAGAGCTGGGGAGAACAGGTAACCTCAATCTCTCTTTATTATCATTTGTTGATAACCAAAATTGATATACACTTTTACTCATAGGCTACCCACTCTCCTCCCTCGTCATATTCATCATCCAATACCTTTTCAATAGCCTTTTTAACTTTATCTGTGAATTTATCCATATCCTCTTCACTTTGGAAGTGGTTATCGCCATTAAATTGAACAATAACGTCACCTTTGTTACTTCCTTTAGATGCACTTATTGTTCCGGAACCAGTAACGGCCGATAATTGACCGGATGATATTTTCTTGCTTTCTCTGTTCGAAAATACTTCCGAACCTCTTGGAAGATGAACTAATTCTGGGCCACGTTCACCTACCCATGCTGTTTCGGCACTTCTTAATGGCCCATCTGTACCTTTCCAGTAACCCTTATATGGGCCACCGGCTGCCATCGAGCGAATACCCGGTGTGTTGAACGGCGTACCATAACGACTCTTGATGTAATTTATTGCTGCAGCTGCGTTATGGATAGGATTCATAATATCGTTCATGCCAGACACTTTATTTGCTTGGAATGTCGGCATAATCGTCTGCATAAGACCCATGGACGGCGTTCCACGTGCCCAATTGGAATCCCATTTGTTAATAGTAGATGGCCCTGTTCTACCGCCACTCTCTTTCATAGCGATAGTAGTTAGTGGCGCCAACCATTCAGCCGGTGCGCCAGTAGCCATCATAGCCGCCATTAGCCACTTCTTAACATTTCCACTACCAGACCCCATACCACTAAACGCCGACATCATGTCGTTAATGCGCTTCTCGGTAAAGGCCTTAATGTCAACAGAATTCAAACCTTTTACAATACCCATGGACGTCCACATACCATTTTTCATCATGACTTTAGAAGGGGATGCAATCCCTAGTTCTTCTCGGAACGTTTTATCAACCAACTTGGCCAGTGTTTTTGCAGCACTTTCCACACCATTGGACTTAGAATTCATTCCAGAAATAAACTCTGACATTGTTCCAGAGCCCCAACCTGATGCTTTGGCTCGTGTGTCGTTAAATGGCGTATGAACGTTTGAAACAAGATATGGCCTTGTGCCGGTTTCTGTTTCGTTCTGACCTGAACGGAATCTGGAAATAGTTCCGGAACCCCATTCAGATGCTCCGCCTTTAATTACTTCGAATGGACGTTTTACTTGGTTCTGTAAATGCTCGCGTGTGTGCGTAGGCGTTTCATTCTGCGCACCAGAAAATGACCTCACGGTATTGGAACCAAACCCTGCGGCATCTCTAACAACATTTTGCATTGGGTTGTCGATATTGGCTTTACGCCAGTTGTCAATAGGAACAACCTTTTCATTTATTCCGCTTGCGACAGATGTTGAAAATGCCTCTCCGTATTTTTCAGCCTCTTGGTCTGTACCTTTTACTGATATAGAGTCAACATTCAATGACGCCTGTGCAGTAGATTGTTTCGGTGTAGTTACCGAACCGCCGGCAATCCCACCATTTGCATAAGGACGAACGCCCAGCATCTTTCCTGTTTGGTTATACAAATCTAATGCACGACTGCGCCTGTTTGCAGACAATGGAATAATTGCTTCTGGCCCCGCTTCACCAACAAGACCCATATGAGGTCTGTCGATTATACCACCAGATGCATATTTCTTTGACCTTACTGATGTGTTTCGGGTAATGTGATCACTTGCGGTTTTAGGGTTAGCTGCATTCTTACCTTTTTCGCGCCCTTTTCCGAATGAATCTTTCACGTCATCAATTAGACCTGAAACCCATCCGCCAATGCCGCTCATTACCCCTTTACCCCACTCGACAACATTGTCCCACTTACCAGTCCACCAATCCTTGCTGAACAATGTTTCTGAAATAGAGGTTTTCACGTCGCTCCAAATGGATTTAGCCGTATCCCATTTATCGCTCGTCCAGTCTTTGACAGATTCCCACTTGCCTTTCCACCATTCGCCACTGAAAATGGTTTCACTTATCTTGTCTGTGACGGAATTCCATATAGAAACGGCTGAATCCCACTTATCAGCAGTCCAACCTTTAACGCCTTCCCATTTTTCGAGCCACCAATCGCCGCTGAAAATGGTCTCGGAAATTTTATCTACTACAGAATTCCAAACAGATACTGCGGAATCCCACTTTTCTTGAGTCCATCCTTTCACAGACTCCCATTTCCCAGCCCACCAGTCAGCACTAAATACCGTTTCTGCAAAGGCCGTTTTGACAGATTGCCATATTTCAACCGCAGAGTCCCATTTTTCGGAAGTCCATTCCATCACGGAACCCCACTTGTCACTCCACCATTCTCCGTCGAATATGGTGCCCTCTGTCCATTCTTTGACGATTTCCCATTTATCAGACCACCATTCACCTGAAAAAATGGTCTCTTCAAGGTAACCATAAATGAAACCAGCTTGTTCAAGCCACCAGTCAGCGCTAAAGAATGTTTCGGATGCGGTTTGCTTTATGTTGTTCCACCATTCCGCAGTGTCGGATAGTTTTTCAGACGTCCAATTCTTAACTCCGTCCCATTTTTCTCCCCACCATTCACCGCTGAAAATGGTTTCTGCAATACTGTCTTTTATTCCTACAAATGTATCCGAAATCCATTGACCCGTTTCGCTTGCCTTGGTTTTGATTGCACTCCAATTATCTGACAGCCAATCACCAAGGGCTTCACCGCCAAACGCTCCAGCAATACCACCTATAATTGCTCCGGGTATTGCGCCAACGCCACCAAATGCAGCACCGGCAGCCGCCCCACCAGCTGCACCACCTAGTATGCCGCCGCCCATTCCTCCGACAGCTCCAGCCATGTCTTTTTTATCGGTGCCGAGCAATGATAACGCGCCTAACGCTGGGCCAATTACGGGTATTCTCTTTGCGATTTTACTTAAAGGCTTAAATATTTTTGATATTTTCGATACATTTTTAAAATCATTTGGTTTAGGGGTTTTTACTTTGTCCCCCTTATTGAACCAAGGTTGAGTATATGTGGGTTTCCCTTTGGGTTTATTCGAACCCTTAGGAGTTTTACCTCCTCCCGGCGGAACAACAGGCGGTACTTTTGGCGGTTTTCTTTTTCCGAATAACCCCGCTACTTTTTTACCTTGATCCCAGAACCATTTCCCTGTTTTAAATATTCCCCTTATACCTTTGAATAATGGACTCAAAACCAAGGAAAGAATAGATCCTGCAATGGCTGTAGCAATACCAGCACCTGCAAAACCTTCTACGCTTGGGTCTTTAAAGGCTTCCATCCACATGGATCCAACACCTTTAAAACCTTCTTTGATACCCCATTTAATTCCCTCGAAAATTGCAGCACCAACATCTTTGCTGACCTTGGCCATTATCGGTCTGCCTTTGTCATTCCACCATTTCCCGAGGTCTTCCATGATGAACTTAACTTTTCCCTCGAAATCTAGTTTTTTGAACTCGTCATTTTCAAGGTAGTTGTCACGTATATAGAAAAATGCACCTTCAAGTTTGGAAAGAACCCATTCTGCACCCTGTTCACCCATTTTTTGAACAGTATCTCTCCACTCCATCCACTTATCTTGGTTGTTATCTATCCATGTGCTGATTTTATCAAGACGTGGCTTCATGGATTCTAGCATACCTTCTCCGGCTTCACGGAAACTCGCAGTTATATATCCACCAATTTTGTTAAACAAACCTCTGGATGTCTGCGAAAAACGTTCGGCACCGCCCGAGAACATGTCCTCCATATCTGACTGGAATCCTTCCCATGATTCAAAGTCATCTTGAGTCATCTTAACGTTAAAACCTTTTAACGTTTGGAATTCACCCATATTAGCATCTGCCAAGGCATCCATTGCATCTTCTACAGTTCGATTAGGAGTTAATGCAGCCATATCTGTGGCTATATTTAGCAGCCGTTTCGCTTGACCTACATCACCGTCAGCAACGCCAATTCCACGTGCTAAAGCAGGGAATAAATCTGGTGAATCAAACGGTGTCTTGTTTGTAAAATCCCTCATCCATTCAACAAGCTCGTCCGCTTTCTTCTTGTTACCATCTAGCCAATGCTCCGTGGCTATCTGATACCCCTCGAAATCCATAGCCGCACCCAAGGTGGCATCTTTCAGTTTGCCGGCACCGATAACGCCCAAAGTGACCGTAATCATTGTCGGAATACTAAACAAAGCCCGCCTTACCGTACCCACTATTTTGGTAGCACGATCCCACGCCCTAATAGTGAAGTCGCGATAACGCGGGATGGCCGTTCGAGCAAACGAAGCTATTCGACTTACCGTTTTAGTAGCTATGTCGATAGCACGGACGGAAAAGTTGTACCCTTTGGACAGCGCCCTTTTTGCATAATTAGCTATTTTATGCAAAGTAGGCATTGCTCTGTCCCTTGCGGCAACCATAAGCATGTAGGGTTTGGAGAGGTGCCTTCCTGCATAGCGTCTTATTTTTTCAAGCACTGACTTTGTCTTGTCTTGCGCCTTGACTATGATGTCGTGTGTTCTTGGCATTTTTCGTTTCATGAATGAATTCAGCTTATTTAAAGGTTTTGTGGCTTTATCTTTAAGAGCAACGTACATTGTGTGTGTTTTAGCAATGTCTTTCAGAACAAACTTATGAACTTTTGTAAGGCTTTTTGTCGCTTGATCTTTTACCTTAAGCACCATAGGCTTGTTTAATTTATCCCTGCTTTGCTCTAAGGCTTTTGCGTTACCGCTGATTGTTTTTAGCTTTTTAGAAATACGATCCTCTAAGTCAAAACGCGCTGTCAGTTTAGCCATGCTTATTTCCCTCCCTTACTCCTTTTTGCTTCTTTCTCCAACTCTTCCAATTTGATGGATATGGAACCATACAAAAATGATTTGAAACGGTAGTCCGCCTCATACATTTCTAATAATTGAGATGGGGAATACTTAAGTTCATGCATTGCATAGTACATATAAATGGACTCTTTATCCCCATCTCTTATTAGTTTTTTGCTATTTCTTCCAAGTCGTCCAGATCATCTTCAAACCCATTTATTTCGGCAGCTTTTGCAATCCAATTTGCGTACTCACCAGCAACATGAAGAACCTTTTTGGCAATTTCTACTGGATCCTCTGTTTTATAAGCCTTACGCATTTCGGATGCTTTGAAGTCTGGATAAGTGGTTGATTCAACCGCAATACGAGCCATAAAGCGTGAGTTATCCAGCTCTTTTCCTACTACCTTGTTGTTTTTAACAACGTTTTTCATGCTCGTTTTCTCTAATTCATCCACACGCTCCGTTGTAATGGGTTTAAATTTGAAAGGAATCACATTCCCGTCTTTGTCCTTGAATCGTTTTGAAATTGGCGCAGTGAACTCCTCAACCTCTGCTGCTTTCCCCGGCATAAAAAATGATAAATCGACTTGCTGTTCAGTATTTGACATGTAATTTCCTCCTAATGTTTATAAGTAAATAAAAAAAGAGCGAGGGTTAGTCGCTCTCTTATTCGAATGAGTCTTTCAATGCTTCTGGGAGGTCAAAGTCCTCAAACGTAAACGGAACTTCCTCTTCCAATGACGCCGCTTCAATGTCTAATCCAGCCACCTTGACACTGTCGAAGTTAACGTCATAAAGTGAAACTCGTTCAGTTCCACGGTCTGCCGTTTTATCATCCAAGACAGCCTGCATAGTAAAATACGGATCCTTACCTGTTTTGATATATTCCGACATGATTTCAATGAATCGTGACGTCACTTTATAGAACGTCGCAGTACCCGTACCGCTCGCTCCTGAAGTTTTATGACCCATCATGCGTCGCCCCATAATCGGGGTTTCTTCTTTGTTCTTTTCGACGTTTGCTTCAAACGTTTTAATATACGCCAGTTCCTCGCCTTCAAGAAACAGTCGCCCCTCTTTACCATTTATGGTGTTTCGTGCTCTGAATACCATAGATTATCTCACCTCCACTGCAAAGTAGAATTTCTCTGCACTTCCAACAGGCTGGATACCGACATTTACAATGAAACCATCACCCGCAGCTGTGATTTCTATTTCGATATCCTCTTTTGGATCGAAATCCATAACCACGCCGTCATCCTGTAATAGGTTTAAGTACAGAGCTACTGCGGTTTGGACAATCGACACTCCGTCTGGTGACACAGGAATATCTTCGCCCGTGCGCTTGCGGTTCTTAATGATGTCTTTGAAACTACGGAAAACATCATTGTGGAACGCATCAATAATGCGAATCACTTTGTTCAATGAGAACTTGGCGTCAGATTCCAGTGAGTTTTGGTCTTTTTCAACCGTAACAGTCTTGTCTCGACCATCAAAAGTGAACAAAAACTCACCTTTTTTGAGACGTTTTACTGTTTCATCATGATCATAACGGGGTTCAACATCCACAGCACCCTCGTATTCCATGAACGTAAGTGATTGTTTCAATGAAGCGCCAGCAATAGCACCCGCTACCCATGCAGTTGTTTCTGCAGGACTTAACGTTTTATCATTTTCCAGCACTACACCGTTTGTGACGTTGACTACACCTTCATAATTGGCGTCGTAATCAGCGACAACCCCCTGAACTTTAATGCCTTGGTCTTCACGTAAACGTTTGATGAATGATGTGAACGTTACTTTTAATTCCTCTTCATCAACCGGCAAAGCGACAACGTCGAATGATTCTGTTTCCAACGCAGATAGAAAATCAGTGTACGCCCCTGTAATAGGTTCCTTGTCGCTACCGCCAGATAACGAAACAGAAGCCTTCTCTTCCAATACTCCGGATCCAGAGAAAGCGACACATTCATTCCCCTTTAATTCATCAGCATTTTTGACGGTTTGGGTTTCAATTTCACGCGCACCAAAGAATGTAGTAACATCCATTGCTTCATCATCAATGACGTTGTTGGCTACACGAATCTTGATGTCATTACCCTTGGAACCGCCGTATTTAGCTTCTACCTTTACGCCTTCCGTGAGGTCTGCTTTCGCTTTTTCGCCCTCGTTCACGCGATAAACAAGCACTTCATTTGCTCGCTTCCTCACCTCTCTTAGCAATAAAAGAGATGGTTCTGCAAGGTCGAGTCCTAATTTATCACTTGCATCTGACTCTCGTTTAATTTCAATGATTTTCTTAGGTTCTCCCCAAGATAAAATCAAAGGGATTGCAGCACGCCCGCGCTCACCGACAGTAACTCTATCGTTGGCGCGTTCTGTGAAATTAAAGTAAATACCCGGCCTTACTTTTTCTTGACCTGGTGTAAATGTTCCGCCCTTCATTGTTTAACCTCCTTGTTTAAAAATGTTTTTATGCGGTTTTCCGCATATGATTTGGTTATTTGTGGTTCTTTTTCATGATAAAAGGCGCCGTCAAACACCTCTGGCTTAACGCCAAACAGCTCTTGACTATGCGCCCTAAGGTCATGTAAATAATAAGTTTGTTCTTTTTCCGCTGTTTTTGTTTGCTTTTGCGGCTGTGGTTTTTTCGTTTTATCGCTCAACTATTTCACCTCGCTATAAAGTTCTAAATTCCGTAACGCTGGCCACTCTTCACGGCTGTAATGATAGTTGCTATCCCAGCCCACAATAATAGTGGCCACACCGTTGTCTCCGATTCTGGTCTCGATTTTCGATATACGAATATAGTCTCCTGTTAATTCACCTTCTGGGTTCACCATAGGGATAACGTTTTTGCTTGACCTGACCTCATCTGCAATCATTTCAGCCCTGTCATTGGCGATTACTGAATCCTCATGAAACAACTTCACAGAAAGGCTATACGTTTTGGTGAACGTCATGTTTGTATCGTTACTATCAAACGCAGTCGGAATAGGAAAATACAAAGAAGGAACCGCGAAATCCGACGGCACTTCTTTTTTATACACCTTTACAGGAAACAGGTTATGAAAATACCTCATTATAGAGCCTACCTCCGGATTCAACTAACCACCTCCTAAAATTCAGCGTCAATCCATTCTTGCAGCAAGCGATCAAGTCCTTTTTCGAATAACTTGTCGAATATAGCCAACGCAGTATCCCAATACCCTGTTCCATCTACCCACGTGAATTTCAATAACATTCCGGTATCAGAACCGGGAACGTATTTAAAGCGATCGCCTTCCCAATGACCCGGAACCCAACGCCTATCCAGTCCCTTGCTTGGGTCAATCGTGAAATGTCCGTCATTGACGTATGAAGCATAATGTACGTTAGTTCCAATATCGAGTGTCATGCCGCCATTTGAAATAGACCACATGTTTTCGCTGTCGCCTTTACCAAAGGAATTTAATAGCCTTCTGGTGTCCACCGTTTTCGTTCTAATGATTTCGTCCTGTACCAAGTCAAGGAACTCCATACCCATAGCTTCAAGCCACTCTCCAAATTTCTTAGCCAATCCGCCTCCAGCAGCACTGTCCAATGCATTAATGAAGTCATCTAGGCCATCAATTTCGAATTTCATATGTTTTCACTCCTATAAACAACCACTTCGATATGGTGATTTTTAATAAGTCTTGGCTTTCGGGCTTTATAAACAATCCCACCCCAAACGACTTTATCACCAAGCCGAATATCCGTTGACTTTAGAAAGTGAACATCATAAACCTCTGTGATGACCTGATTAGGTTCTGCTTGAACAACCGTTTGATTGTTCTCGACAAAATAACTATGCACGTCTTTATGGTCTGGGGCATCTGGAAAGTAATGATTCCGCTGCATATCTTCGACTGGCACACCGAATGTCGGATTTTCTGTATCCTCCGCTTGTAAATGATAAATGTCACAACGGTCAGTCAGTAGTTTTTTGTAACTCATAGCGACCGAACCCTTAGGAACACACCGTCGGTTTTCTGTTCATCATTTTCGATATAACCGCTAATCAATCCCGATATATCAGGCATGGTCATTTTTGAACCGTCCTGCAGCGTATAAGAGTAATCGCCTATTTTCTCTGACTTATAGCCCTTGGCCATAGACTCGTCGCTGTTGATAAGCGCGAAAAACTGTGCCACTTTCAATAGCGCCAGCTTTAATTTTTCGGGTAATGGATCATGTTTTTCGATTGGTTTTTTTAACTTGCTGTCGATATAAGTTTCCGCTTCTAAAATGTCCATTTCGAGTAGATCGTCTTTTCTTTCTAGCACATCTTCAAAAACGGAATACGATTTTAAATCCTTGGGGGTAATTGACATTTATATCACTCGCCCTCTTCTTGACCATCTTCCTGCAGCTGTAGGATTAAAGCAATTCGGTCATCTTGATTACTTGTTTCCTCAACATTGCCACCTAATTCCTCAATCAATGCTTTCTGCTCATCTGCATTAAGCTTTTTCAGAGAGGATTCGGTATGTTTATCCGGGTTTTCGTTATTTTCAGAGCCTTGACCCCCGCCGTTTTCCGGATTGTTTGTCTGCTCATCTCCGCCCGCATCTTCTAAATCAACGAATTTCGAGAGCAAATCCGCTTTGTTTTCCACCTCTTTGGGTGTTTTGGCATGAAAAAAGCGTCCGCCACCAATGTGTAGAACGCCTTTATCAGCTTTATACTGTACTTTTCCCACAGAAAGTACCTCCTTTCTTATAGATTATCGCCAGTCATCCATGCAACAGCGTCGATTTCACGTACAATTGCATCTAAATAAGCGTAAAGTACATGGTATGTTGCGTCCTTGGCCGCAGCAGTTGCACCATCAGCAGTACGAATGTATCGTAATTGACGGGTAAACACTGGCTTAAGGTTGGACTTTGGTGTTAATGCAGCAAAGCCGCCTTGCATTTCAGCTACAATTTCCACTGGATATCCAGCTATGCGAGTGATTTTACCATCTTGCAGAACTGCGTCGCCAAACCCTGTTTTACGTTCAGATACAAGCGAAACAAGTCGGTCATTAGTGGCTTGAGTAAAGAACCATGAAATGTCCGTATGGCTCTTGAACCGTTCTGGCAATACCTGAATATGGTTCACGAAGTCCGTGATTTTCAATTCTTGGTCAGCTAAATCAGTCTTGTTTTTGGATTCTTTCATCTTTTTAACAAAACCATTAAGAATACCAAGAAAATCCGCGTCATCTCCTGTTGCGTCTGTGTCGCCATTAAAGATTAGGTCTTGCAAATCAACCGCAAACTGCTTCTGAATCATATCGACAACCTTTTGTTCCGCGTTATCTCCACGTGCAGTCTGGGAATAGAATACATCATCATTTTGTAACCACTCATCCCAACGAACTTTACGAACGTTGTAAGGGATTTGACGATTATCAATAGAGCCAGTACCTGTTGGTTCGTCATTCTTTCCTGCTTGACGTAGTTTACGGCGCCCAACACTCAGTGCGTCAATATTCCCTGCAGGTACATCACGATAAATTGGTGACAAGGACGGGAGTGTAGTAGCGTTATTGATTGTATCTACTAGGAATGCCTCCGCATCCTTCACAGCCATTGGAATATCAAGATTTTTCTTGATTGAAGCAATGGCCGCTTCTTTGTTAATAATTTGCTTATTTGTTTTCATAGGCATGTTCAATTCTCCTCCTTATATTTTGCCTTAGCCGAAATGGCGCATGTAACCTTTCTGAACTTCCTCTTCACCGGAACCCTCGCCCGATTCATCATGATCAACTTGCTTAGAAATACCCCTTGCCTTTTCAATAGTGTCCAAGCGACTGTTGATTGGGCTTAATTTTTCATCCAGAGCCTTTGAGAACTGCTCCATCAGTTCGTCGGATTGACCTTGGTCGCCTTCTCCTTCTCCCTCGGAACTGCCCTCCGAATCCTCTTTTTCAAATTCATCTAACCGCTTGTTAATGGGATCCAATTTGTCATCAAGCAGCTTTTCAATATCTTCTTTTTTCATTTCGGTATCACCCTTTCTTAAAGTTTCTGGCTTGCCTTCAAGTGCCTTCTGGACATCACCAGACGTTTTAATTTCTTGCACAATGTCGAGGAAGTCTTGTACACCTGCCTCCAATCGTTCAAAATCTACTACCTCTGGGGTTCGATTATCCCAAATGGAGTCATAGAACGTATCTTCCATTCCGTCCCACACAGCCCATATATTGCGACGTTTTTGGTTATCTTCATAACGATCACGGACTTCACCCTTCGTGAAAAAGCTTTTCAACAAATCAAAAAAGCCCTTCATTTCCTCGTCATTTCCTTCATCAGACTTGGAAGTAGGCTTTTTACCATTGTTTTTATTCTGTTTTTCAACCGTTTCAGCCGTGCCAGCCATTGAATAACCTGTTATTTCACCTTTTTTAATGTCTTCCCAGACTTCATCACTGGCCTTAGTAACCAAAACCCATGAACCTTTAGCAATGGAATGCTCTCCAATGTCGAAATCAGCAGGGGCAATGTATGACTCGACCACTTCACCGACGCCAGATTCAAAGTCATGCTGCTTATCAATATTGCGGGCATCTTTGACAAATCCGTGTGCCGCCTTTTCAATCTCAGCAGCAGTCATAACATCACCATGAGAGTCCTCAACATCAGGTTCATACACAACCCCATAGACAAGTTGCTGCTCCTCATCTTCTTTATCGATAAAGACCTTAACCTCTTTCTTGAAGTCGGGTTGTTTATCTGACTTCGTGAAGAAAAACTGTTTCTGGTTAGCGCCTTTGTCTACGTATGAAACGTGGGTGATATTTGCGTTAATTAATTCGCGTGGCATTTACTGTTCACCCCCTTTCAGTTTGTATTCAATCGATATTTCTAAGTAAGGAGCGCCATCTGCATACTCATCTTCGGACATCCCTATCTTTTCAACTTCATTTAGGTCAAGATTTTCTAATGCATGAATCGCCCAATCTCTTATTTTTTCCTTATTCACGTTAACCCTCCTAACTAGCTAATTCGTCCAAAGCTTCTTGTCTCATAGCTTCTTTTTCTTCTTTACTCAACCTTAAAATATCCTCGTCGACAACTGGCCCTAATACACACCCACAGTTAACTCTGTTTTTAGGACTGAATGATGGGTCTCTAGGAAATAACCCCTCTTCACCATCAACTTGGAAATAATCATTAACCGGTATTTCTACTCCATCCATTGCGATATGAGTTTCCCTTGCATCAATGTTCTTAGTGCCGCTATGCTTCCATTTTTTCATGACAACAGAAGGGCTTTGCATGAAAGATTCCCAGTGAGCACGACTGGAAGCTGTAAGAATTTCCGTTCTGGCTGTTGTCCTAGCCCTATTCCTGTCAAATTGCGGCATATCTTTCATTCTTAATTCAACATCTGCAATAGAATCACCATCCGAAATGGCGTCCAATAACTCTTTTTCGAGCGCTTCATGCGTGGTTAGCTCCATAATATCCGCCAGATCAGTTGACCAGTTTTTAATCCAATTGGTGGTTTTCTCGGAAAGAACCTCGAATATGACGTCGGGATCAATCGATTCCATCATCACTTTCGCCAGTTCCTCTGTGGTCATTTGTAAAAAACTTGCTGTTTCGTCACCAAATTCATCCACGAAATCATCCGCAGCGAACAAATCACCTTTCAAATAAAGCAGGAATGCCTCTAACGTAATTGAATCGCTTTTTGATACAAATGTATCGAACGCATCTAAATACCATTTGCGCTGCTCCCTTAGCAATCTAGCCACTATTTTCTCGTACTCTTCCACCAAGTCCTGTATTTTTTCAAGTCCTGGGAAATCAGTGACAAGATCCGCAATGTCATCATCCTCTTTTTCTATGAAAGCATTCAAACTCTTTAATAAACTTTCAATTTTTGTCATGACTGAATCCCCTCGAGAACATCCCTCATATCTTTTAATAGATTGACAAGTTCAGTTCGGTCGTTACCTGACTTTTGGATGTTTAATAAGCCCGACAAAGGGTCATTCGCTTCACGCATGAGCACTTGCAGTGGAACATTGTATTCATCAGGGAACGGGTCTAGCTTTGCACCAAGAACTTTTTCTAATAATGGCCGCAAATCGTTTGGAGCAACAGCACCAGCTTGGATAAATGGGTCTAAAACCTTTGAAATTTCAACTGGATCATGGAAATCAGCACCTTTTACAGCTAATTTCACATAACTAAACCCTAATGGCTCCAAAAATAAAGTGTTTAACACCCTAGCCAATCCCTTTCTTTCGGGCTGGAATACTTGTTCCTCTGTCACTTTTCGAGCTGTATCAGCTGTTGCCCGGCTAAATTCCTGCGCTTCTCCCGTATAAAGTGGCGGCAAACGGAATGCCGAACGTATTTTTTTCCTTGTATTTTCGTCATATTCAAGAAACAAGGCGTCTTGCTGCAATATTTCTGCAAGTGATTTGATTTCCACCTTGGCAGGAACCAGCTTTTCTTCACCATGAACGGCCGTTTCCTCTGCAGCTCCCATTGCTTCAAGCAGTAAGAACTTATGAGCGCCATCTGTACCCTCTAAATCATTCATGTATTCCTGCAGTTTCTCATAAGAATCATCATCAAGCTTGCCGTTAGAAACTGTTACCGCAGCTGGAATGTGTCGTCCGTTTTTGAAGTACATAAGATTGAGTTCCTCGGCCTTCCTTGCACCGTATAGGCTGATCAATGTACCTATCCAACGCGGTTTCCCATAAGTGCCGCTGCCAATCTTGAAATGGACGATTTCATTTGCCCTAAGGTTATCCGGTGTATTCTCGTCAAACTTGCCGTTCGACATGTTCATGATGCGTGGGTCTCCGTATTCTTTAAAGTAGACCTTCTTTCCGTCAATCTTTTGTACAAAACGCCTGAATTGCTTCGAGCGAGTCTCCTCTTTTTTCTCGCCGTTTTCAAGGATTGTATATTTTACATCCGTGTAATCTGTTTTTTTACACACACGCATATGCTGTGCGTCCACGTATTCAATGCCAACTGGCTGTCCTAGCGTGTTTCTGATGATTTCCATATATCCGTTACCTGTTTTCTCTTTATCGTCCAGAATATGCCCCAAAATGACTTCTGGCGACTCATCTAAATTAAGGTACCTGATAAACTCATCTAATCTTCTCCATTCGTTTCGAGCCGATTCTTTGAGTTCGTCCTTTATTTCTTCTGAGTTTATGTCTATTTTAAAGTCAGGCTCAATACCAAACTCAATGATATTTGTCTTGTAGGCATCAATACATTGCTGCAAGATGGAAGAATAATCACCCATCAACTTTAATTCTTGCATGTTATATGGTGGTTCGATTATTTCACCTTGGCCGCCATAAGCTCCTGCGAAATCATCTTCATATATCTGTTTTGATTCCTCTGACACAGAAGCTTTTATCACCCTTGCCCTGACTGTTTGTTCTGCCATAGATTATCTCCTCCTTCCCGCAGGTCTTTTAGTAGACGGTCTGCCTTTTGCCTCTTCTTTCAAATCAGCGACTTCATAACCATCCAACCCATACCAGATAGCTTCAAATGTGTGGGGGTCGATATTGAATTCATCATATATTGTCTTGCCCTGCTTATCTTTTTTATAAGTGAGTGTTTTTAATTCGCGAATTGTGTTCTTGCATTCATCAGAACAGATGATTTTTCGGAATCTCTTAACCTTCTTGGTGTTTTGCAGCCGTGAACCTTGATATTTTTTAGCTCCAAACATGCTAAAACCTTGTTGTCTGTAATATTGAATGGTTTTCGGTTCGGCAGAGTCAGCAATAATCTTTTCTTTATGCAGATCATGTTCTTTTAAATCCTCTTCCGTTTGGTCATCAGTCATGTTGTTTTTGTAATATTCCCAATAAATGTAAAGGTATTTCTTTTCGGGGTCGACTGCCATTCTGATAACCGCGTTGTAAGATGTTACAAACCCAAAGTCCATGCCAGTACGCTTGATGGGCTTCTTTATGTTTTCTATCGCTTCCATGACCGTGCCGTGAGCTTCTACCGTGAATTGAGGTAAAACCCTTGTGCCACTCACGCCAAAATGACCTTTCCGAGCTACACGGTAAAGGTCTGGGTCATAGTTTTCCATGTCCTCAAGCTGGTCAATATAACTTGCCGGCAAAAACAAGTTATCATCTGCAGTAGAGTGATGGTAATAAGTATCGCCAATCACAATGGTTCGCTTTTCATACAACTCATAATCATCTAATATAAACGTTTCGTTCAATTCATCTTTAAAAAAGTGTCTATATGTCCAGCTCTCCTGAGAAACAGGGTTTGTTGATAGAATCATGTATAAATCCAGCGTCGGGTGCCTTAACCGGCCAATAAGCTCTTTAAATCCCTCATACTTAATTTCGGAACACTCTTCCAGCCAGATTAGCGACACGTTATGAATAGATTTTAACTTTGCAGGCTTATCCATTCCCTTAAAAATAACCTTAGACCCATTGGAAAACCGTAATTCGTATGGACTTTCCTTTGGCCTTATCTTTCCTCTGGCAATCTTCCTGCGCCCCGTATCGTCAAGCAACCCTAAATCCTCTATAATCTCTGTAAACAAAGAGAATGTACTGTCTTTATGAGTTTCATAGACTTCACGGACAACGAGAGCCGTTCGCTTCTCTGCCAGCAATTTAAGGATTATCTTGAGAGCCACATGATAACTTTTACTTGAACCATATCCACCAACAAGCAGCTGGAACTTCTCATTCCAATCAAATAGAAAATCATCAAAATGGGGATTGACTTCTTTTTCAATCACTAAAGCAGCGCCCATCAGTTGTCACCCTTTCTCTTGATGACAACTTCAATTGGTTGTTCGTCGGTATCATCTTCTAAGTTATCCGCTTCCGCCCTAATCTTTTCGATATTGGCTTCTAACAACTCAAGCTCAAGTGGGTGTTTATTATAAGCCTTGTCCATATCGTGTTTTTGTTTAATAGCTTTCACAAGCTGGTTGGTAACTCTTGTCAAAGCATCTTCCAAATTAAGTACATCATCAATCTTTCTGTATTCCGTTTCTTCTATTTGGGTAATAACAAGTGCTGATTTAGGAACAGGAACATGCATTTCAACGCCATCTTTATTTTCTATAACATGAATGTCTTTAGAATCTTTTAATTCCTGCAACACGCGCCGCTCTTTTTCCGTCAATCCATCTTCAAGCGCACGGATCCGTTTCATCATCCGACGTTCACGCAAAGACAATTCCCTTATTTTAATATCAATCTGGTATAAAGGGTCTGTTTCAATAGATTCGAATAACTCTTTCTCATCATCATCCAGATAGTCCCACATGATGGTTTCGTATTCGCCAGTAGTGACCGCATTCCTATTCATTCTTGGTGCCCCGCCGCTATTACCCACGCCATTCTTGTTACCTTTAGGAGCGCCGCCCTCATTACCGACAGCGTTCTTATTTCCCTTTGGCGCCCCTCTTTTCGAGGTTGCATCCTTTTTATTTTTGGTTGCAACTTTTTCTTTATCGGTTGCACCCTTATTTTCAGTTTTTTCCCGCGACCATTTTTCACGGCTTTTTCTGCTTTTTAAAGTCCCTAATTTTACACCGTGCTTTTTCGCTAAAGACTTTAACGTGATTTTATTATTTTCCCATTCCTCTCGAATGTCATCCCAATTGGCCATCTTTACATCACCGCCACCTCCAAGTTTTAATTAATCATTTGAGTTGAGTTGTTTTCAGAAATCATGCTTTTGCAGCGCCAAGTCAATTTCAATTAACTTTTTCAAATCATCAACAGTGTTCACCTCGATTCGACCATCTTGGAAATCCTTTACCCAGCGAGTTATGCCCGCGTTAACTATTTTTCTGTACTTCTCTTTTGATTCTAATAGCCCACTAACTGTTTTGGCTTCATGTTCCAGTATCAAATCATCATTAGAACGTTTGTTTGTATCACTTGCCTTCATTTAGATTGCACCCCTTTATAGGCAACTCAACCTCTTATTTATTAACAAGTACAGGTTCTATGCCAGTAGACTCAAAGTACCTTTGTTTAATAACATCACAGAAAACAGGGTCAAGCTCCATTGTTCTGCATTCTCTTTCTGTCTGATCACATGTCATTAAAGTTGAACCGCTACCTCCAAATAAATCAACAACAATGTCTTTCTTTACACTGCTATTTTTTACAGGAATAGCAATTAACTCCAATGGCTTTTGGGTGGGATGAACATATCCGTTCACATTTCCTCTGCTTATTTCCCAAACTGTTGCTGGCTCTGGAACATCTTCAAGCAAGCCAGCTTTCCACACGGTGGATTGTTTTCTATCTCCGTACCAACTTGGAGAATGACCTTTTTTAAAAGCGTAAAATATCGGTTCATGTTGCCAACGATATTGACTCCAACCGAATGAGGGGTAATTTTTCACCCATATACATTGTGACCTTGTAACGATTCCGTGCTTATTCATGGCGTTTTCAAATTCCCTTTGATATGAGGAACCATGAAATATGTAAATTGCCGCATTGTCTTTCATCAGATGTGAATAACTCTTAAAAACACCGAGCAAAAAGTCATCAAATTCATGGTCAGACATGTCATCATTCATAATAGAATCACGTCCTGAACCGCCCAATTCTTTTGATTCACTTGTTACAGCAACATTATATGGTGGATCCGTGACAACTAAATCAGCTTTATCATCTTGCATTAGCTTGTCAATATCCTCTCTTTTTGTAGCGTCACCGCAAACAAGAAGGTGATTACCTAACTTCCAGACGTCATCATATTCTGTTTCTGGTTCTTTTATGTTTTCAACTGCAGCATCAACATCAAAGTCATCCTCTTCGACAGGATCATCAATGCCTGTGTCCGGCGGCAAATTGTCGAGCAGCTCATCAAGATCACCAGAATCAAACCCTGTGATTTCCATTCCTATATCGGTATCAGTCAGCTCTTGTAGTAATGTTGCGAGTTTTTCATCATCCCACTGGCCACTAATTTTATTAAGCGCAATGTTTAACGCCTTTTCTTTCGTGAGGCTTAGGTCGACAACGGATACGTCTACTTCCGTGGGGTTTTGCTCCATCAATATTTTGAAACGCTGATGGCCGCCCACGAGGTTACCGGTTTGCTCGTTCCAAACTAACGGCTCGACGTAACCGAACTCATCTAGGGAACGCTTTAATTTTTCGTATTCCTCGTCTCCCGGACGTAAATCAATCCTCGGGTTATATGGTGCGGGATTTATTTTATTGATTGATATTGACCTGATATCCATTTCCAACATTGTCACCTCCTCATTTATATTTGCGCATAAAAAAACACTCACGCAAGTGAGTGCGGTAAATTTACTAAGTATTATGATGGGGAATTTTTCCTCGCCGTCCTGCCTTACATTCTACACTGTGCATTTTTGATTTGGCAATCTTTGTTCAATGTGTTCATTGTGTAAAATATGTTCAAAGTGTTCAAAGTGTAAAATTTGATGGACGATACTTTCTTTAATTCCATAAATATTAGTCCTAGACAATCCCATATGCTTTCCTATGGCAGCCATGCTCATTCCATCTAACATGCAGCCAAGAACAGCTATTTCTCTTTCGTCAGTAATGACATGCATACGCTTTTGGATAAAGGACACCTTAGCCTCCAGCTTATTTAGCCATGAATACTTCTCGTCACGTCTTGCCACCTCATTGGCTACAGGATCGCTGGTAATTCCCTGCGCTTTTGGCATATCCGATTCTTCCCCCATTTGAGCCGTAACCCTTACCCGGATATCCTCATCAATGAACTTGCGCTGTCTTTTAATTTCATTCATCATCCAATTGTAATCTCTGAGAGCACTCTCTATCTGTTTTTTGTTCATCCTTCCACCCCATCTCAAATAGTGATTGTACGTATTTGCTACGACCAACTGGGTCTATCGCTCCGGTTCTTTTATCTTTTCGATAGTCGCTCACACGCCACCTCATACCCGGCAGAGCTGACCTCTTTTTATTTGATTCAGCCATCACCAGACCACGCTTCCGAAAAACAACATGATTGAAATAATGCAGATGGTTCCGAGTAATTGCCGTAATTCCCTATCTTTCTTTTCTCCAACAACCCCGAACAACGTGAATAAAACAATGAGTAACATAACTACCTGAAATACAATGATCACGATAAACCTCTCCTTTATTTGGTTTAAAAAACAAAAAAGGACACCAAAACAGCATAGCGCTGTCTCGATGTCCGCTGGTTGGCCAGGGGGGACTAATATTTATTTAAAATTCTTCTCCTTGTTCAATCCTCATCCTGCTTACCTTACCCTTATGGGTGATGATTTTATATTCTCCATGAGCTGGTAGTGCTCTTAGTTTTGCCTTACCTTCCGATATAACTATCACACAATTGGAAGGTACATCCATTATATCAATTTCTAGCTTCATAGTCTCGTGGTCTATCTCTATATCTTCTAATTCCAACAGGATCCCTCCCTATATGTAGTTATGTTATAATGTAATTGGTTGGGTCAGGAGAAATCCTGACTTTTTTTATTTAAATGACTGCAGCATATCTTCATAGATGGCCAACCTTTCCTGTAACATAAGCTCACTATTAGGTTCTGACTTAATCCTTTCTTTCAGCTTTTCAATTCTCTTTTTTGTGAATTCCTTTAGCTCCTGATCCGTCACTTTATTCACCCCCTACATAAACTTGTGTCCAACCCGAATATGGTCGACCGGTTTTAGTACCTCGTGCACCTTCAATCCCATGAACATTAAATCCCCTTGAGCCTTTATCGAACCGACTGGAGTAGTCACAGGCATGTTGGCAGCTATTATTCTGTTGAGTGTGTATGTCCCGAGATAAATCTCGTTCGGTTCAATCCCCAGGCTGTACCAGTTTGCTTTTTCTTCATAAACCCGCTTCACAATATCGTCAACTTGCAATTAATAACCCTCCAATTAATTAGGCGTTTACCTTTTCCCAAGAAATAGGCATGAAAATGGTTTCTCCTTTTAACTGATCCTTTACGTAGACGTAGACCCCTTTTCCTAAATCACCAAATAGACCGCCCACCTTCCAATCGCAAACTTTTCCCTTGGACATTTCTTCACCACTATTACAGGAGTATGGGTTTGTAGAAACCCCGCCACAAGAAGGACAACGGAATCTCTTATCGCCTATTGCTTGCAGCATTTCCTCAACATTGTTAAATACCATTACCTTTTCAGACTCAATTGATGGTTGGTTAGCTTCTTGATAATAATTAATAGCGCTGTACGTTCGATCTTCTTCCCATGACTTCAAAATTTCTTCTTGGTCTATTTTTAAAGATCTTGAGTATTCCTCTAACTTACCCCTTAAATACCTTTCTAGATCTATTGCTCTTTGCACACCTAATTCTCCATCCCATGAACGACGTGCTTCATCTTTTAATTTCTCAATTATTTGTTCCATCAACACTTCTCCTTTAAAATAATTTTACTTGCTCAACCTCACCAAACGATTTAATAAATACCCTGCGCATTTCCCTCTCTAAATTTTTGTTAAATTTTTTTGGGGAATGCACCAGGGATCCGTCGTCCCCGAATAACTGAACGTAATCATATTCATACAAATCTTTTGTTCCCGAACAAAAACCGGGCTTAGGAACGAATTGATCACCATTAAAATGACCTTTGTAGCATACAGACGGATTGCACTTATCGTTTTCGTTGTACGCAAATACGAACAATCTATTTTCCATCTTTATTCATCCTCTGATTTTTGGTATGATGTCCCCGCCAAACTTCTTGCAATCTATACCTGCCTTTGTTGCACACCTTCTGTATTGATTACAAAATGTTCTGCACATATAATGCCTGTCCTCTTTTTTTATCCAGTTCGGGCGAGAATCTGTTACGACAACCGCTTTCAATGGAGAAACCTCCTTAGTTAGCCGCTTCTTTTTTCGTAATATTGTCATACAGGCGATCACTTATTGCTTTTATATCCCTTAAACCTCTTTCTAGATGAGGTGGTAAAGCCGTGCTCAACGCTTGGTCAATATCTTCAGCAAATTTCCATCGATAGCGAAAATTAAATCCATGTTTCCGAAGAACTTTTGCAATTTCCTTAACAGTTTCGCTGTTTTCATTCAGTTTTTCATTTTCTCGTTTCAATGACATGTTTTCCGATTCTAGTCTGGCCACTTCATCAATTAATTTTGAATTCACTTCACGACCAAGTTGTTGGGAGTTTAATTTTCCTCTGATATATTCCTCAAAATATTCGCGTTTTGTTGTGAAGAAAGGGTGCTGCACATTGTCTAACCGATTCATGATAATGTAATACAGCATTTCATACGGCATTTCGATATCTCTTATCCGTCCTTTCCTGCGGGTTGTTAGTGTCTTTTTTTCGGGATTGTAATAAATCAACCCAATATCGTCCGGCAATTCTTCTGGCTTTATCAGTCCATTTGGAACAACGAAATCCAAACGATGACAGTAATTTTTATAGGCTCCCCACTTCTCATCAGCTAAGAAGTCGCTTCTTGATACCTTTATCTCGTAACCAGTTATCATAGGATTGACCCAGCTTTTCTTAATGGCCATTCCGTCCATAATATACAGTTCCTTGCTTATGTGAGTTGGCCCATTTTTAACCTCTGTAAGAAAGAAGTCCTGCGTTCTTTCATGCTTCTTGGCCAACGCATGTTTTATTTCGTGAGCTTTTACTTTCTTCAACGTCACTCATCCTCCTATTCTTAGAACCATGAATCATGCGGCGACTCAACCACTCTGTCCTCGGATATTTTGATTTTGAGTTGTTCTTCGAAGCACTCATCACACAAGTGTTTTCCATTTTTATCAATGGATTTCTGGCATTCAACACATCTGGACATCTCTACTCCTCCTTATAGAATCCAGACATCCTTCGTGTATGTAGTCTTGCAATCTAGTTGGTAGATGCCTAGATTAATAGATTTTTATTCAACGTTTAACAGCAATACCTCAATGCGAGGATTTCCCTTATCTACTTTAAATCTGTGGTCAACATCACCTATTTGTGACCAACCGTCATTTTTAATAACGCCAGCATGAACGAGTCCGTCGAATATAAATTTCTGGCCACCCATGATATTATCTTTGTCCTTTCGCTTGTCTTTGCAGTGCCATGTAATTTGGAAATCCGCTTTCTTTACGTTTGGCAGCCTTCTTGCAATCATGGATACCAGACCTGTGTATGTTCTTTTCATTTCCGAATACTGCATGTAATGTTTTTTGCTTAAATCGATAATTTCATTGGTTGTCGGAAGTTCCCCCGGAATAATGAATCCAATCAAACCACGTTCCCCACTTCGTCAATGGTCATCTGGTTTTTCCTGAACTCCTCATCCGCCTGCTCTTTCTTATGTTTTTTGAAGCAGACAGGGCCAAATCCTTGCTCAATACTTTTTACTGTTTTTAGTTTTCTGCCACAGCGATTGCATGTCTCGATTTCATCTTTCATTTTGTTCCACTCTCCTTTTAATTCTAGCGTCCGCGAAAGGTTTTCCTGTCCAGTGCGTCAATTCCTCTAAGTAAAACGGCTCCTCGCACACCGGACAATTAGGCAACATTTTCTTTCCTCTGTATTGCTTTTCAAGTTTCCTTATTGTTACTAACCACGGCTTGTAGTCCACTATTTGTTTGCGTTGTTCTAAAATCTGCTCTACTTGCTCTTGCAGCCTGTTGCTATTTGTGGCCATTTCATACAAAGCATCATACGGATCAACTTCCGCTCCACACCCATTGCAAATAACGCGTTTATTTGTCGTGTCTAAAACAAATTTACGTTTTTTACACTTGCACTTTTTATCAATGTTGCGATTAATTCGCAGCTGGTCTATGTCTGTTATTTTTTCTGGCAACTTCAATTAACCCGCCTCCTCAATAGCCTGCCTCTTGCCTCCGGTAGTTTGTTCTATTTTTCTCCATATAGGCGCTTTCGATTTCCTCAAGACTGAACCCTAATTTTTCCCCGAACAGGATGAAGTGATCTACTAGTTCTTTGTAAGAACCTCCATTTAGCCTACTAATCATGTTGTTGAGTCCTAACACAAGTTTCCGCATGTCATGTACAGATGGTTCTGTATAATGGTAATTTTCTATACCTAAATCATTTCCTATAGATAAAATAAAGTGGAGTCCATCAACATATTCTTCTAATGCAGCCTTCCGATTCATTCCCTTGTTGCTCCAATATTTAAATAAAAACGGCAACTCATTGAGCAGTTCATTAAACTCCACTTGCAAAGCTATAATTCTTTCTGTTTTGTATTGCTCCATATCAATGTTTTTTGATTGGCCAATATAGTTATCTAATCCGCTTTGAATTTTTAACATTTTCCTAAAGTTCATTTTCCTTTCCCTCTCTGCTTTTTTCATAATGGTTAAAAAAGTCACGTATGCAGTCTTCGCAGAAATAACTGAGGTGAAAATAGACAACCTTTTCCTTACATTCAATACATATTTTTGAGTTTTTATCGACCTCCGGCATGTCATTCACCCCATTTCTTTGTAGTAATTAAATTCACCATCTCTCCTTAATTCGTAAGCCTTTGATAAAACAGTGCTGTGTGTCCTTCCGAGAGCTGCCGCGATATCCGCTTTATGCATTCCATCCCAACTGGAGCATAAATATATCAATTCTTGTACAGTCCACGGGTTTCCGTGATTCTCGTGAAACTCAGGGTTATATCTCATGCGGTTGTTTGAAGCCGTGTACTCAAGACCTTCTTTCATGATTATTTCAGTCATGTATATACCTCCTCTGCTTTTTAAAATTTTCTATACAGCAAGCTTGATTGTTGTATCAAAATCACCAAACTCTTTAACCACAAACTCTCTGGCTTTTTTATTCGCTTTGATTTCATCATCTGACGGGATCCAATTAAAATGTTGGCCACATATATAATTCATCTTTTTCAGAGCGTCCAGATCATTGAACCAAATATGGATGTTGCCGTTCTTAAACATTTTGAACCGCAAAAGCGTATTCTCGAACTCGTATTTCCCGACTGTTTCGAATTCGTTATTAAACCTTGGGTCAATCATTTGGAACGCCTTGACCAAGTCCTCAATGAAATTTTTCACTTCAAAGCTGAGCTTGCTGTATTCTTCTTTCAAATCCCACACGTCGAATGGTGAATATTTTATGGGAATGATAATTTTCTTGTTTATTTTATATGCATCATTCGTTTTCCAACCGTCATAATAATGAATGTTGGTACTGTATTGATTCATGTGGTACCCTGTAATCTTTTTGAATATATTTACAATGGATTCAATAAGCATGTCATTTTTATTTACACCCATTGCAGTCAAAAGCATTCTAATGTTTGCTAGATTAACCTCCAGACCTTCTGCTGCAGATAACCTCTTGTTCAACTGCTGAATACCCTCATTCGTTAATATTTCTCTGAACGAATCGGTATCAAGAATCAGTTCCCAGTACTTAAGGCGAATCCTGTTCAATTCTTCATTCATGTCATCATTGCTATATTTATGTCGAATGACATGGGTGAATTTATCCGAAAGGATCCCGTTGCTTTGATTAACTTTTCCGATATAGTCCAAGAATGACTGTTTTTCTTGATAGGCTTCAAAGTGATTTTTTGTAAGCTCGCACGCTTTCTCATATTCAAGAACATATCGTTCAATGTCGTTCATTTTCTCTTCAATGCTTCTAGATTTGACATAATTAGATAACGCTGTAGATAGTTCCGCATCATTTTTTGCAAAGTCGACAAATGGAATACTGTCATATATGCTTTTTCCTCGTTCTTTATAGGAGGTTATGTTTATTCGGATTAGCGCTACCTCAACACCTGTCTTTCGCTCAGCGTTCGCAAATCCATCTTGCACATATTCAACGTCCGCATTGTATCTATCTAGTTTATTTAGCAAGCTTTTCCTTTTGTCTGTGTAGGTGTTATCAAGCGTATTTTTGTTCAAAATAGCGTAAATATCACAATTGCTTATTTGGTTTTCTGCCAGTTCTATCGCTTTAAGCAAATGGTCTACCCCGCTCGAAAAAGGGGGATTCATGATAATGACGTCATATTCCTTGTATGTGCTAAATGTTAGGAAGTCATCCCAAACCACGTTGATTCCTTTGGCCATGAGATCATTTGCCAGTGATGAATCTTTCTCAATTGCGTCTACCTTAACTTTCCGGTTACGATTGCCCTCCTGCAGGTAATCTATCAAGTTACCTTTACCTGCAGATGGTTCTAGTATTTTTCCGTGCGATATATAACGATTCCCTTTGACCAACAACCTATAAAGGCTATGCGGCGTCGGATAAAAATCTTTATTGTCCGTAAACATTTATTGCCCTCCTGTCGTTTTTTACATCTGTAATTAACCCGCTGGCTAAAAGGGGAGATCGTCATCCTGAATATCGATGGGTTGTCCAGATGTGGAATTACCTTGGTTCCCATCACTTTGGTTTTGTGTATAATTGCTATTTTGATTCTGACTTCGGTTGTAGTTTTGCTGGCTGGACGAACCTTGGCCATTTCCGCTTGATGATCCTTTTGTTTCCAAAAATTGAACACTCTCTGCAAGTACCTCTGTAACAAATACCGTCTTGCCGTCTTTCCCTTCAAAAGTCCTTGTTTGAATTCGTCCATCTACACCGATTTGGCTGCCTTTTTTCATGTAATTTGCAAGGTTTTCAGCTGTTCCCCTCCAAGTGACACAATTGACAAAATCAGCCTGTTGTTGACCGTCTTGTTTAAACGGACGATTGGCAGCAATAGTGAAGTTTGCTACTGCCACTCCGTTCGCCGTATATCTAAGTTCTGGATCCTTTGTAAGACGACCGACTAAAACGACTCTGTTTAAACTCATTTTTAATTACCCTCCGATTTAATAATTTCCAACGCTTGTTCCTCGGTAAAACCATTTGTAACTAAAGCTCGGAAATACTTATGCTTTAATTCCGCCTGCAGCACGACCTGTTGAATAATTAAAGGCATTTGTTGCTTCATTGTTTCTATTTCTTCCGCCAATTCAATCCCGATTGATTGTTTCCTCATACGGATTTCACCTCATACTTTTGCAAATATTTTCTAGTTTCTTCTGCATTAGGAACAGCCTTGTCTTGGACTGAACTTTTATGTAAATTCCATTCAACCCATTTCCGCTCTGTTTCCTCCTGCGAATCATCTGGATCAAACACCATTACGCTTTTCATGCCACTCAAAACACTCTTTTCTTTATCGGTTAGCACTGCTATGCATCCTTTCTCAATCTGTAGTCTCTTCCTTCAACCTCATGTAGGTTGTCTCCGCACATTCCGAACAATCTACTTGCCGCAGCGTACCCTATTTTTTCTGATAACGTGCCCTCATCCTCGTTTGAAGAAAATATGATGGGCTTTTGCTGCAGGTATCGTTCGTTTATAATTTTGTAATAAAGCCCTTCTTTCGATTCCGACCACTTTGCTTTTCCCAGATCATCCCACACAAGAACGTCAGATTTTATAGCACTCTCAAGTAATCTGTTTAACGATTCTCCGCCATCACCAGCCATGCGTGCATTAGTGAGGTCGTCCATAAAAGTTATATCCGAGACACACAACACCTTGCACCCTCTGTCGAACGTTGACCTTTGCCCTGGAGCAATTTCGTCGTAAATTCTAATGTTGTTCAAAATCCACTTTGCTGCAGCCATTTGCAAATGAGTTTTCCCGAGGCCAAAGCTGTTATGTTTCGCCTTGGCCGTGTACCGGGATTCTCCCTGCATAGCACGAATGCGAGTCTCCCCAACCACTGCGATAAACCCTAAACTATTGTGTTCTGTTCGCTCGTAAAGCATATTTTGTAGTGCTGTCAGATAACTTTTAGTAGATTCATATAACGTTTCAGATGTTTCGTTATGCAGCTGGTAGTTATCAAACCGGGCATTTTGAAATTCATTGGGAATTAACGCGTTTTTAAATCGACTTTTCAACGCTTTTCTTTCTTGGCAGGGACAGGGTCTGCCGAAATCCTTATATACTTTTGTCGGCTTCCCGTTTTTTTCAATTTCCTGCTCAACCCTAGTAATGATAAGCCCGGTGTCGTCGCATTCTTTGCATTCAACGTCCGACCGCTCGCTTGGCTGCGTCGAGTTCTCGCATTGCTTGCTCATAGCTTGTGCCCGCTGAAGCACTTCCTGCATGGCCGTTCCGATGTCCGTGAACCCCATTGTTTTTAAAACCCCTTTCTAAAAAGTTATTTAATGGATCCGCGTCATCTATGAATTTTCTAATGTCTTTATCCCGCATTAAATCGGCGAATCCGTATTTCGTAGAAAACCAATACTCCTTTCCTTGATACACAACCGCATAGTTATCAATAGCTTGTATCAATTGCTCGTATGGGTAATCTCTTAATCTTGCATTTGCTGCAGTCCTCATTGGACTCGTCATCTTTTTATGTTTGATAATATTTTTTGAGAGATAGTGATTGAATAAATCGCGAATGCGATTGTCGGGTTTATCTTTATCTCTTTCTTTATCTAGTTCTTCTTCTAGTTCTAGTTCTTCTTCTGTTGCGTTACCTTCCGTTACTGGTAACGTTACATCTCCGTTTTCTTCAAGTTTTTTCCTTTCTCTATGACGCTTAACTCGTTCTCTCGTCTGCTTTCTAATTCGTTCCATCCCTTCGACGTTTTGGTGTTTCTCCCAATTTTCAATAGCTATAAAATGTTCATCATCTATGGAAATCATTCCAAATTGTTCAAATGTTTTTAGTGCCAATCTGACTGTCGAAACAGGTCTGTTGAAAATAGTGGCCAGCATTTCATCCGTGTAAGGGATATTTTCACTTAGGTAAATATAACCGCTGGCGTTTGTTTTTCCTGCCTGTGAAAGCAGTTTTACCCAAATGATTAATATTGTATCTGCGTCAGGCATCTTCTCAATGAGCCTTATTTTTTCATCTTCAAACATATTGGTACTGAGCTTTATCCATTTGATGTTTCCCATTTACCGTAACCTCCTATCTACCCTACACAGGATGAATCCTTTGCTGGCCCTGACTGGAATATATCCCGGATAACCTTTTTCAAGATACGCCTTAACTTCTTTTTTGAACTTCTCAACGTCATGGTGTTGCAAGTCCCATAATTCCTTTTTGATTAAAACCCTGTGTAAGTCTTTTTCGTCTATCAATTCAATCCCAACTCACTGATAAAACGACTCCTCATTTTCATATCTTCGTTGCCGCCATAACCTTTAACAAAAATGGGTCTCGATATAAACAGCTTATCTTTTGCTCTTGTAGCAGCCACATACATCAACCGCCTTTCCTCCTCAATGTCGCCCCTTAGATTAGGGAACACCTCCTCATTCGCACCAACAATGAATACTTTTTCAAATTCCAATCCCTTGGATCCATGAATGGTCATCAATTTTACAGCGTCGATATCTTCCATCATTTTTTCTTGAATGTCCTTAGTGACGAGATATCTTAGAAATGCATCTGATTTGTCGCTTTCGCCTAAACTCCTTTGGATTCGACACCAGCGTTCTATAGTGTCTCTCGCAATCGCTAAGTCCTGAACCCTATTATCTAGCCCCATGCGTTGATAAGTAGGAATAAGACCTAATGTATGCACTGTAGCCCGAAACGCTGTATGGGCATCTAAATCACTAATTTGGGTACGCAATTTTGACAACACCTCAAAGAAATCATTTAGCTTCGGTTCCTTTTTCTTATAGTCTTCCAATGCCTCCAGATACGTCTGATCTTCCATCACGCTATTAAGCTCTATTTCTTCTATCTGCATTGGCCGTAATCTGTTTTCCGGAAAGTTAACCAACCGCTTTATTTTCCATGAATCCTTTTCATTTACAGCCAATTCAATGAATCCAATAACCGACTGAACAACGCTGTTTCTTAATGGGTCATTGCTGTTGGATAAAACCACACACGGTATGTCGTTTTCTTTTAAATGATTGGCCATGTTTTTAATTTGTCTATTGGTTCTGCCAAGTATTGCTATGTCGGATAAACTGTCAGTGCCGATATTCTTTATTTTTTGAACAATGCCTGCAGCTTCGAAGTCCTCTGAATCATATTCCTCAAACTCGACCAATGCCCCGGGAACATCTGTATTCAGTTCTTTGTCTGTCTGATTTGGGTTGTATTTTATTAAACTATTTGAAGCATCAACGATTGGAAAGGTGGAACGATAATTGCGTGTTAGTTTAATAGTTTTGCATCCCGGGAAATGGCTTGGGAAATCGACAATATTTCTAACCTCCGCACCACGCCATCCGTAAATAGCTTGAAAGTCATCACCAACGACGAATAGATTGTCTGGGTTAATAAGCTGCACAATCCTCAATTGAACGTCTGATGTGTCCTGAAATTCATCCACAAACACGTATTTATACAAGTTTTTATAATGCAGACGAACATCCTCGAATTCCGCTAATAGCTGTTCTGTTTTATTTAACAATCCATCAAAGTCAACCGCATTATTTTGTTTCAAACGGTAGTTTAGTTCGGTCAAGACGTCCTTCTCTGTGTTATCCCTTCCTGAGGGTTCTTTAGCTTCATTTAGCACCTTGTTTAGAGAGGTATCATAGTGATATTCCGATATGATTCTTTTGATAATGCTGTCACGATCTGATTGGTCATAGATCATAAATGCTGGGTCGATGCCGATTCTGTGGCCGTATTCTTTTAATAGCTGGACACAGAATGCATGGAAGGTGTTGCAGAAGAGTTTCTTCCCTTCTGCTTCACCAACCAAATCCATAATCCGTTCTTTCATTTCTTTTCCTGCCAACCTTGTAAATGTCATTGCAAGCATATTGCTGGTACCTACACGGTGCTCGTGATGTAAATGAGCAATTCTATGGGTTAAAACCCGCGTCTTGCCCGTACCGGCACCAGCTAAACAAAGAATGACGTCAGATTCAGATATAACTGCTTCGTGCTGCGATTTGTTTAATCCCTCAAGCAATTGCATGTTCTTTTTCACCACCTGCAGTAGCATTCAAGTCCCAAACTTTCCAACCATCAACATTTGGGGCATCAACAACACCCGCCAAGATGATGTTGTCCAGCTTGTCAGACAGTTTAATCAATCCCTCGAGTGCGTTTTTAAAGTTGCCTTTGTCAAGGTTTTCGATATTGTCGATAGCCAGCACTTTCAATTCCGGATTTGCTCGTTCTAAAATGGTGACCATGAATGCAATCAGATAGATAAGCTTTTCTCCTGTAGACAAGGAATCGAAGTTTGTTTTTCTTTCCTTGATCCAACCGAACTGGAAAACTTCCTGACCGCTATCGCTAGTTGTTTGGAAAAAGACCTCGTAATCAATTCCCATGATTTTTAGATTCGCTTCAATATCCTTCTTAATTGGTTCCAGTTGCTCTTTGACAATCAGACCACGAACGCCATTGGCACCGAGTTGTGCTTTAATATCCTTGTAAGAATCTGCCTTCATGGCCGCCTTTTTACCTTCGAACATTGTTTGACGTAATGTTTGGAGCTTGTTCTTAACTTTTTCCTGCTCCTGAACTTTTTCTTCCAGCTCGCTTATTTGTGCAGCAACACTGCTCTGCTGTTTTTCTAGCACATCAAGTGGGGCGATAGCATCAACCGGTTCATTTTCTAGTTCAGTCAATTCCTTTTCCAACTGGTCAATGTTGTTTTGCAAGTTTTCGTTCTTGCGATTGTTTGCGGATATTTCCTCTTTTATTGCATTGATCTGGTCAGTAACCTGTTTATTGAAATTGACTACTTCACGGAATTGGTTGTTATCCTTTTGAGCTTCCAAACGCTTTTTCTGTGCTTCATCTTGAAACTTTTGTGATTCTTCCTGCTTCTTAATTCCTTGGGATTCAAGTTCGTTCATTCGCCCGTCAAGTTCCGCAATTTGTTTAGTCGCGTGCTCAACATACGGCGTAAAATCTTTGTGACAAGATATCTGCTTTTGAATAACACAAACACCTTTATTTTCATTGATTGTGTTCACGGTGGATTGTATTTGATCACGTCGAGATTCTAATTTTTGGTACTCTGATTTGAAGTTCCATGCCTCTTGTTTGGCTTGTTCGCTTTGCTTAGAAAGGCAATCTGCTTCCTCCATGTAGTTGGCAGAATTACTTTCCGGAACATCTTTCATTTTTTCCTGAAGTTCTACAACCTGTTTCTCGAATTCCTCATTCGAATGTTTAGGAGCGCTTCTCAGCTTTGATATTTCAGACTTTAACGTTTCCATACGAGCCATTTTTTTGTCATGGGCTTGTTTTTTAACAGTGTCTTTGGCCAACTGCTCCTTTAAGTCCATGTGTTTTTCACGAAGTTTTTTCAATTCATCTTTATTTTGCCGAGCGTTGCGATCCGTTTCTCTCTCTTGGTTTTTTAAATCGGCCAATGAGCGAACAGCACCTTCTGTGTCCTTTTTATTTTTGTTCCAGTACTTCAATTGGTCGTCAATGTAATCACTTAAAGCCGTCAGGCCATCTTCAAAAGAAAAACTATCCGGGAACTGTTCTAGCGATTCATTTATGATTTCTTGTAACGTTTCATAATAATCTGGGTCATTAACTTCTATTTCAGTCGTTAACAGCTCATCTTCAAGAAAGTGCTGCAGCCGTTCTTTATTCCATGAATCGTTGTTGCTTGATAATGAGTAAATAAAATCGCGCCTTTTACTATCACTAAGGCCAAGGAATTGCTCAAAATCTAGCATTACCGGAAATGAACCAACCTCCTGTTCAATTCTCGCTTTCTTTTTCGTGTTGGTTTTTTCTCCTTTTGACGGAGAAACATTGACCGCCTCTGAAAACCCTACTTCGGTTTCCCCTGTACCTTTTTTCTTGCGCTCATTTCGACTGAACGTGCGAATGAAGTTGAACTCATCCAGTTCTAATCCGACCTTCATAGAATCGTTATCTGACGACAATTTAAATGTCTCAGATGGTGTCTTTCCAGCACCGGGAACATAACCCAAAAGGGCTGTCCCTAGCGCTTCAATTCTGGTGCTTTTTCCTATTCCATTCGATCCGACAAAAATGTCAGCTCCTGTTAATTCTTGTTTAACGGAAGTTCCTTTTACGTTTTCAATCACAACTTTTTTAATAGCCATTAGAACCTCACCTCACTATCGAATAATGTGCTTTCATCCGGGTTGCCTTGTTGCGCGGAATTATTGTCCGGCGCCCCCTGCGATACCTCGTCATCATCCGTTGATGCAGCAATATCCTCTTCTGATATTTCATCCATATGGTCGATAACTTCGACTTTTTCATTGTCTACTGATATTTCCTTGCCGCGTTCTGCTTGTTCAGCAATGTGCATCAATTCTTCTTTTGATAAATCAGTAGTGAAACCAATTACAGTTACCTTCCCATTTCTATTTCCTTTATTTCCATTAGGCTCTACATAGGTTGTTGATAATGCAGGGTGCTTTTTCAAAACGTTTCTTTCGCAAATCGTCTGCGCTTTCCGTTCAGCAAACAGTTTGTTATTGATGTAGGTGTCAAAGGCTTTAATCACGTCCTTGTGACTTAAGTCAACCCAAACCCCCATGGATCCTTCAATCTTGAAAAATGCGCCTTTCTTTTTATCCTCATCCGTAAGCATTTGCTCCATGCACAAACGACCAAGGTCTTTGTTGTATTGCGCTTTTTTGGCCAAGTCCTGAATAAGATACATCTGAATGTCATAAAGCAGGGTTGACGACGTGATAACCATGTTTCCGATAGGTGAATAACCAACGCCCACCTTCTTAACCCATACCTTAGAAATAGTTCCGGATTCTGGGTCAACAATGGGATAAGGATTAACAACAACATTTCCATCTGGAAGCGTTAATGTTTCCGGTGTGATGATGGAAATTCCGGCTATTTTGTTCATTTCACGAAACCCAGCTTCCGTGATCATCACTTTGTTTTGGATTTCTGCCAAATGTCCTTTGGATTCCAAAAGGTTCACTTTACCCTTAACAGCCTTGATATTCCCTTTTGCACTCCTGCGAATAAATACTTCGTTTTCCCCCAAAATTGCTACCTGATTTTGTTGATTACTCATTGATATTCCTCCTGTCAGTTTTATGCTTCGGTTAGCGTGGCTCCGATTACTTCAAGCAACTCAATAGATTCTTGCATTAATGTTTCTTTTAAAAAGAACTCATCATCAAAAACGTATATTTCATCACCTTTAAACACTTCATTTCCGAGAGCGTCATCACCATAGGGTTCTGGTTCTTTTACATGCGCAGGATAACCGGTGCGCATGATGTCCACTACCATTGGATGATCCATACTTTCTTGCCTCCATTTGTCAATCACACCCATTTGCGATAAAATGGATGTAATTAAGATATTTTTTGAACAACTGATCGCATTGCCGTGCGATCTTTTTCTTTTGCTGCAGGTTTCATAGGATTGTGATATGAAAAATGAATAAGTAAGTCCATTTTTTCTTCGGAACTTAAACTGTTCCAAGTTCCCGCTTTGATCATCATGATGAGTTCCTCCTTTCTTTAATGCTGTGTATTAATTTGGGTGTCAGTCACACCTTTGTAAGCAGGAACGGCCAAACATGGCAGAGGGAGATGAATACCGTTCCCACCCACAAAGGTAGGACTAACTTGTCCTAACCTATGGATGTTGTTATAATGAACCTATAAGATGGTTTTGCGACTAGTCACTCTCCGACGAGTGGCTTTTTGTTTTTCTATTTAATTCTTCCGGTATGGTGTTTTCAAAAAATCTTTTGGGCGTGTACTCCATTTCCCACTGCTCTGATATTTCAAATTCATGGAAGATAGACATCAGCAGCATACTCTTTTCAAAGCTGGACAGCTTGTCCATTTCTCTATAAATGCCATCATAGTCCCTCATGGTTTTACCTCCTTTTTATGAATGCCTTTCTACGACTTCTTTTAGGTTATCGGGCAACAACTCGTCTCGATACGGTGGTATATAAATTTGCTCTTGAATGATGTTAGTGAACTCCAGTTTCGGCATGTTCAGATATTCAAAGTCGACCCTTTCTTTTAAAGATTGGCTTCTTTTTTCTTCATCACCGAACCAACGGGCTTCGTAACACTTTGCTTGAATTTCCATGTACCTATCTAGCTGACTATCTTCCAATCCGCTGTCACAGTGAATGATTTTTATGATTTCCGCATTAAGTCGTCTTTTGGCAGTCAGTGAAGCTTCCACAAAGCTAGTTGCATCAACATAAACAGATATGGGTTTTCCATTCGCCCTGTACCAAACCTTGAATCTTTCAGTTTCCATAAACTACACTCCTATAAAAACCTTAATGTTATAGCCTCCATGGCTATCTTTTTGTTATAATTATCTAAATAATCCATATCGCTGAGATTTACTTTATTGCTTTCGTTATAAAGGTGCAAAGCTAGATAAAGCATGAATTTTTCTGTTTGGCTCCAAGATGCAGCGATTCTTTTTAATGCTGTGGTTTTAATTGATCCACTCTTCATATCGAAATATTTTGTCGTAAACAATGGTTGTAATTTATAGTGGTTCTGAAATAAGTGAATTACACCTTTCCAATATCTGTCGGTTGCGATTTCTGTTGGTATTTTGGCCATTACTCAATCCACCCCATTGCTTTCCATTTAGGAGTTCTCTGTCTCATGCAGGCTTTAATGGATATTCCGTATTCTTGTTCCAGCCTCATGAGAAAGGAATTCATTACTGCTTGCACGTCCAAAAGCTCCCCTATTCCTTGTGCAATCTGTTCTTTTTCTGTGTCATCAACATACTGCGGCGGCTTGACAAGGCTTACCTCATTGAATTTGTTTATTGCTTCTGTTGCCTCGCGTTTGAAAACCTCTTCTAGCGCCAATCTGTGTAATTCCACAGCTTTTTCTGCCGTAACAAGTGGAGTAATATAGTCTTTTGAAATCTCCCTAGCAACTTCAAACCCGTATTGCGCATCATCATATAAAGATGAACTTGCCCGAGCCAGATCATCAGACATATTTCTCTGGCCCTTTTCAATCTTAGAAATCATTGTTTGGTTTACAAATAAGTCATTCGCGACATTGCTTTGCGAAAGTTCTTTGCGTTCCCTAACACTTTTTAACGATTTCCCAAAGCTCATTTCTAAATCCTCCTTTGTCCTATTTTTGAAACCCCTTAGCACCTAAATTTGCAGTATGATAGATTCATAAGATGATAATTAAACGCTGATTTTCATTCCTGTATATTCCTGCAGCAACTTAGGAGAAATATGGTACGTCCACTTGCTGGACATTTGAACAGCTGTTCCGATGGGCAATATGTTTCTTTGTAGACCCACTCGAACAAATTGTTCTGACTTACCTAAAATTCTTGCTGCATCAGATACCTTTATGTTTAAGTCTTGTTCTTGCTTGGTTTCAATCGCAGGCATTAGATCACCCCTCTCACGTTGTTCTGCTGTTCATTCGCAGATGATATTTCTAATCTTGTGGTCGTGTCCGGTTGCCAAGCGTTGATAAATTTTATTGCCTCGCCAAATTTAACTTTTGGCAATTCGCCATAACGCGGTATTGTGAAATGTTCTTTGAAATCACGCCAAAACCTTGAGAACGCTTTGTTGCTTAGATTTTTATATGCTGCAGTCTTTTTACCGCCAAGTGCTTTTACTACTTTTTTGTTTGCGAGTTTCCTGATTTGAAATTCTTGCACACCGTCAATGCGCATAGTTTCTTCTAAATGGGAAATTCGGTTGTCATGCTTTTCCAATGTCTCACTAGCTTCAAGCGATAATTTCATAGATGCCTTTAATTGTTCTTTTTCAGATAAAACTCTCGGTTGCTGTAGACTTTCTTTCATTTTTTTAAATTCATCCAAGAATTTTATTTTCATTCTCATTGCTTCCGGGGTTGTATAAGACATTGCAATAATAGCGAATGCATCTTCTGTTAAATCGAACTTTGTGTACCACTGCTTGTTCTGCGAATGTTGGTATTGGGTTTCGCCAAAGTTGGCGGCACTCCATTCCTTCTCATTCGCTTCATATAATTTTGCGATTTGGACTTTTACGTCCCGAACAACCTTGTCATGCGGTTTGTCGAATACCTCTGATACCGTTAGGGTGTCGGTGACAACATTATTGTTTTGAATAAAAACTAATTGATTCATTAGACAACCTCCTTTGAATAGATTGGCTCAAGTGGCTTTAGGTTTAAGAAGAATCCGTTATTTATGGACTGCTGAAATTCTTGTTGGGTATAACCAAAAGCCCACGAATGACCGTATGCGTTACACATTGTGTCTCTCGCTTGTTCCATGTCATCTGCAACTATTGGTTGGAATTTGTCTCCAAAGGCATGTCCAATTCCGAAAGTGAAGTAGAAGTTTTCCATTATTGATCGCTCCTTTCTTTCGCCATTTTTGTAATCACATCCAAGTATCAACGCTTAAACGTCATGGCGATTGGCTATTGCTGTCGCTCACTGCTGCAATTAGCAGGTCTTGGCGTACTCCGCTCGATTTAAGCACTCATGCTCGGATGTGATGTGGCGTTAATTAAATAACCTGTTCTTTTTGTTTGCTACTGCAAACACTTTCGGTAAAAAAAATAACATCAAATTCTACGCCTAATGCATCACAAATCTTTTTAGCTGAATCTGGACTAGGATTTCTCTCACTGTTCTCAATCTGGTTGATCAAGGCGCCGCTTAAATTAGCAGCTCTTCCTAATCCTCTTTGAGAGAAACCTTTTTTGATTCGAGTTGCTTTAAATTCATCTGCTTTTATTTTGATAATCAAAGTTTCTCGCTCCTTTCTGTTTGCTACTGTAAACATAATAACACGGTTCGTTTCCAATTGCAAACACTTTTTATGAAATTCTTTTGATTTTTTCTATCCGGAGTGTTTACACATGTTATGATATTGTTATCAATTGTAATCATATGAGGGGATTAATTATGAAGTTTTCCGAATATATAACTGAAAAAAGAAAGGAAAGAAAGCTGTCTATAAGGCAACTTGCTTTGTATTCAGAGGTGTCTCCCGGGTACATATCTCAAATTGAGAGCGAAAATAGAGGAACGCCTACTCCCGATGTTTTAAAAAAATTGGCTAAAGGGTTAAAAATACCGTATCAAGAACTTATGGAAGTGGCCGGTTATATCGATAGCGAAAAACCCGAATTACCAGAACTGACCGAGAAAGACGAACGGGATATCGCTAAAGATTTGGAAGAAATGTTAAATAACTTAAATTCTAAAGACGGATATGCAGCATTTGATGGCCGGGACATTGATGAAATGGACGAGGAGGACAGGGAGTTGTTGAAAGCTTCGTTAGAAAACTCTCTCCGATTGGCCAAGAGAATGGCAAAACAAAAATTCACCCCCAAGAAGTACAGAAGGTAACGGTCTGTTTAAAGGGTGCCAGCCTATGCCAAAAAACACAGCAATCAAACTCATTAAAACATATGAATCCAATTGTCCTTTTGAAATCGCGGAACAGAAAGGTATCTCTATTATTTATGAAGCTCTGGGGGGTGCTTTGGGATACTACAATTGCTATAAAAGGATTCAATTTATTCATATAAACAATGATCTTGATGAGAGATTACGAAAATTTGTTTGCGCTCACGAATTAGGACACGCGTTATTGCATAAAGATGAGAACACTCCGTTTTTAAAACGAAAAACACTTTTTTCGACAAAGAAAATTGAAATAGAAGCTAATACATTCGCGGTTGAGCTACTCCTTCCGGACGAATATATTTATGAATATAAAGATACAAGTGCTACACTTAAAGAAGCAGCGCAAATATATGGAATACCCGAAGAAATGAGTCACTTTAAAAAAATTAATCATTTAGTTAAGGAATAAGCGCTAGTTCTACGTCAGGAGTGATAGCTTGATAGTCATTATATCTTTATTGTTAATTTTGTCATTTATCATATTGGTAATCGGTTTAGTAAGTCCGAAAATAATTCGAATGAAATCCCGCAAAAGAGTCTTGGCTTATGGAATACCTGCTATTTTTATATTGTTTATCCTTGGACTTGTTACTGCTCCTGAATTATCACCTGAGCAAAAGGCGGAAATCGAGCAAAGAAAAGCAGAAAAGGAACAGGCCGCAATTGCTAAGCAAGAAGAAAAAGAAAAACAAAAAATTGCAGACAAGAAAAAGGCGGTCGCAGAGAATAAGGAAAAAGAAGAAAAGAATTCGGAAAAAGAGAAAGAATCTATTCCTAGTAACGATAAAAAGAAAGAGAAAAAGAAAGAAAAGCAGGATGATAATCCGAAAAAACAGGATAACAAGAAAAAAGATACTGATGTTGCTGCAGATAAACTGGACAAAAAAGAAACGCCAAAAGAAAACTTGAGTAATGCTAAGGGTGCCGATTCCATCTCAACTCTTCTGAAAAAGGACTATGATCAAATCGAGAATGTTTTATTAGAAAATGAGATTGCGATTGTGGTTTATTCTAATGGTTCTTTTTGGTCAGAGACATCCGCGTTTAAAGATTTCGCGATTGATTCAACCTCTATTATGAAAGAACTTAAAGGTAATAAAAATATAAACGGAATTGGCTTTGTTCAAATGATGGATATGACAGATAAAAAAGGAAACGAATCCGTTGAAAGAACAATGATCACTTATTTTGACAAAGATAACTATGATGATATTAATTTCAAAAACTTCACAGGCCAAGTTTATACGGAACCTAGTCGTTTTTATGAAGTTTCAAACGGATACTGGATGCACCCGTCCGTTTATCAAAATATAAAAGATAAAGCACTCAATGGACTGCCTTTTGTCCCCGGTGATACGTCAAAAGGATTTGAGACAGTGTCCAACGTGACTAATTAATAAATGCGGCGCGGCGATCATGCGCCTCTTTTTATAAACAACAAAAGAACATACATTCCTATGGGGGTTTATACATGAAAAATCCAAATGGGTACGGATCCATATTCAAGCTATCGGGTAATAGACGAAATCCATTTGCAGTTAGAATAACAACAGGATGGGGTGATGACGGTAAACAGACTTATGAATATTTGGGGTATTTCCCATCCAGACAAAAAGCAATGATGGCATTGGCTGACTATAACAGCAATCCTTATGATCTGTCTTCTGGAAAAATTACATTCAAAGAAATGTATGAGAGATTTTCAAAAGAGAAGTTTCCTAAAATGACAGAATCAAGCCAAAGTGGATATAGAATGGCATTTAATCGCTCCGAGTCTTTGCATAATTTGAAGTTTATTGAGATAAGAAAAGCCCATATGCAGGCGATAATTGACAACTGTGAAAAATCACATGGAACGAAAAGAAAAATCAGGGTATTGTTTAATCAATTATACAAATATGCCATGGAAAACGACCTTACACATAAAGACTATGCAAAATTCGTTGAGCTACCACGGGATAATACTAAAAGTTCAAGAAAGCCATTCACCATGAATGAAATTAATCTGCTTTGGGAAAACGTAGATAGATTGGACGATATAGATTCCGCATTAATTATGATTTATACCGGATTGAGACCTGGAGAATTGGTCGAAATCAAGACAAACAAAGTGCAGCTTGATAAAAGATTTTTAAGAGGTGGATTTAAGACCGAAGCCGGAACGAACAGAGTGATTCCTATCCATAAAAAAATACATAATCTTATAGAAAGACGGATGAGTTTAAACAACGAGTACCTAATATCGACCTACGAGGGAACTCAAATGAGCTATTACACCTACTATCACGAAAGATGGAAAAGGATCATGGAGCAATTGGAGTTGAATCATAGACCGCACGATTGCAGGCACACATTTGCAACTCTAATGGACAACGCTGGAGCAAACAAACTTTCCATCAAGCGCATCATGGGTCACGCTGGCAAAGACATAACGGATAAAGTTTACACGCACAAAGATATAGAGCAGCTTCTGATAGCGATAGATACGCTTGAATAAGCTGTCTTTCTTTTAAAATCTGTGTATATTACCCGTGTATTACCTGTATATTACGTGTGCGATTTTGGACACCTTTAAACGTCCGCATAAATAGTAAAAACCCCCAACCATGCGAGGTTGAGGGTTTTGTAATTTGTAATATCTTACCGTTTTGAGAATTGTGGCGCACGACGGGCTTTTTTAAGACCGTATTTATAACGCTCTTTCGCACGCGGGTCACGAGTAAGGTATCCTTCACGTTTAAGCGAAGTGCGATATTCCGGATCCGCTTCTAAAAGCGCACGAGCGATACCGTGGCGGATAGCACCGGCTTGGCCAGTAAAGCCTCCACCATGAACCTTTACCAACACATCGTAAGTGCCTTGTGTTTCTGTAGCGACAAGTGGCTGGTTCAAAATTAATAATTGTGTTTCATATGGAAAATATTCTTGGGCGTCACGGCCATTAATTACCACACGGCCAGTTCCTGGAACTAAGCGTACACGTGCAGTTGATTTCTTACGACGTCCTGTGCCGTAGTATTGTACTTGTGCCAATTGTTTAACCTCCTCTTAATTATCCACGAAGCGTATAGCTTTCAGGTTTTTGTGCTTGATGATTGTGTTCAGAACCTCTATATACGTGCAGTTTTTTACCCATTTTACGGCCTAGTGGACCTTTTGGAAGCATACCTTTAATGGCAAGCTCAAGCATTTGCTCAGGGTACTTTGTCCGCATTTCGTATGCATTACGTTCTTTTAAGCCGCCAACATAACCTGAATGACGGTAGTATTTCTTGTCATTTATCTTATTTCCTGTAAGTTCGATCTTCTCAGCATTGATAATGATCACATTATCACCTGTATCAGCATGTGGTGTATACGTTGGTTTGTGCTTTCCACGAAGGATTGCAGCAACTTCACTAGCTAAACGTCCAAGACGCTCACCTTCCGCATCCACAACAAGCCATTTGCGTTCAATATTTGCTTCATTCGCCATGAAAGTTGTGCGCATGATGATTTCCCTCCATATTCATTCGTTTCCGTTGTTATTCCTATAGTCAACATAATTAGTTTCCGGGGCTAATCATGGTTTTAGAAATAAAATGCCATAGATCATAGTATACCAATTGTGGGGTAAATGTCAAGTTAAAACGGATATTTTGCACCTTTTATTCGTATATCGAGAGTAAGGATAACACTATTCTGCTTCCTTTCCCTCCAATTTCTGTTCCAGTCCAACATCATATTCATCCAATGCATCGCGAATGTCACGCTGAATATGTATTAGATCCGTAGTATAGCGATAATGAAGCACCTTGTGTTGTTTTGTTGTTAATTCCAGTCTCGCTAATGAAACTTGCCCGTCTTTATTTTTCGAAACCGCTTGTGCTTGCTCCATCTCACTCCAAGGATAAAAATGTTCGTGCATGGCGAATAAATGATTTTGATAAATGCCTCGATCCGTGAAATAAAAATACTGGTTCATGCTTAAGTAAATAAAAATGATGCCGGGGACAAACGCAACGAAGGTACCAACTGCCTTGCGCAGCTTTTTTCCTTTCACCTTTGATTGATAAAATGCCAATATTACTACAACCAAAGCTAAATAAAGTAACGCTGCACCTCCAACAATATAACTGGATAACGGTGCCGCAAACATCCAAATCCCGTTTACTTGCTGATGAAACGCATCTTGCACAATGGTAATAAATACAAACGGTGCAAAAAAGCTGGAAAGTGCCAAGACAATCGCAATGGCTATCAACGCTGGCACCAATTCGCTTTTGCGCTTTTTCCTTCTCGCCATGAGCTTTCCCCCTACATATCGATGCACGATCCTGAGCACAGCCTTCTAAAGATGATGGCACCTTGTGCATTGAGATGTTTTATAAAACATAACTACTATTTTAAATTATAACACAATTAGGCTTGCCAAAAAATAAAGCCGGTAAAATCGGCTTCATTTGAATTAGTTGCTATTAATACGTAACCTTCCACAAATACAACCCCTGAGGTGGTATCGTTTCCCCGACAAGCTGCCGGTCCCTTTGCGCCAGAAGATCCGGAATATCATCGGCTGTGCGTCGGCCTTGCCCAATATCAAGCAAGACACCAACCATAATCCGTACCATGTTATATAAAAAGCCGCTCCCCCGGAAAATAAATTCAATCTCACTTCCGCGTTTTTCACATGTTACCTGGTAGAGCGTTCGTACTTTGCTCCCTTTCGTCGTAGCTTTTGCCGAGGAAAATGTAGTAAAGTCATGTTCCCCCTCTAAATAGCTGCAAGCCTGCTGCATGGCTTGTATATCCAATCCATAGGGAAATTGGTAGGCATAATTTCGTTTAAACACATCGACTTCCCGTTCATTCCAAACATAATAGCGATATTCTTTCTCCCGTACATCGTATCTTGCATGGAACGTTGCTGAGACCTTTTCCACCTTGTTGACGTAGAGATCTCCCGGCAAAAGTGTGTTAAGCGCCTGCTTCCAATTGGTTTCGGGGATGGTAAAGGGAGTTTCAAAATGGATGGTCTGACCCTTTGCATGCACTCCTTTATCGGTCCTTCCAGACGGATGAAGGCGAATGGATTCCCCTTTATGTATTTTCATTAATGCCCGCTCTAATTCGCCATGTACAGTACGTTTGTGAGGCTGGATTTGAAACCCGCAGAAATTAGCGCCGTCGTAGCTAATGATACATTTAATCTTCTCCACTTCCGTCCAGCCCTCCTAATAATCGCGCGTCAAAAATAACGCTGCAATTACACAAATAAATAATACGTAAATCGCTATATCTCTTTTTTTAATGCGCAGTTCCCGTAATTTTGTCCTGCCTTCTCCACCTTGATATCCGCGTGCTTCCATCGCCATTGCCAGCTCTTCTGCACGTTTAAAGGCACTTACAAATAGTGGAACCAGCAGAGGTACTACCGCTTTAATACGTTCTTTTACTGGACCGGTCCTAAAATCCACCCCGCGTGATGCCTGTGCCCGTGAAATTTTCTCCGTTTCCTGCATTAGAGTGGGGATAAACCGCAGTGAAATCGACATCATCAGTGCCAACTCATGAACGGGGAACTTAATTCTTTTTAGCGGGTGCAGCATATCCTCAATCGCATCAGTAATTTCAATTGGTGTCGTTGTTAAAGTTAATAGAGATGTAATTAAAATCAGCAAGAAAAAGCGCATCGAAATAGCAATCCCTTGAATAATCGCTCCGGAATACAGTTTAAATGAGAGGATTTCGAATAAAACGGTTCCTTCTTTCGTTACAAATAAATGCAATAAAAACGTAAATATAACTAAGAACCAGATTGGCGTTAACCCCTTGATAATAAACGGAATCGGAATCTTTGTTGTCATGACACAAGCTATTGCAAAAATGGTCAGAACCGCATAACTGATGAAAGAGTTGGCAAAGAATACGACAATAACAAAGAAAAAAATCACCGTGATTTTGGTCCGTGGATCCAAACGGTGGACGAGGGAATTTCCCGGGACATATTGACCAATAATCAGCTTGTCACTCATTTATCTCTTGTCCCCCTTTTAGATAGCGTCCAACCTCTTTGGCAATTTCCTCTGTTGTTTGACGCTGAAATGGAATTGTCGCACCGAACCGTTCATTAAATCGGTTCAAAAATTGTACCGCCTCTGGAACATCCAATTGTACTTGCTTTAATGCCGCTTGCTTGGTGAAAACATCTTCCGGCTTGCCTTCCATGTACTTCTTACCTTTATTTAAAATAATCACCTGATCTGCATAGGTGACCGCATCCTCCATACTGTGTGTCACAAGCACCGTTGTCATTCCTCGTCGCTGATGCAAGTCATAGAACATGTTCATCATTTCTTTTTGTCCGCGTGGGTCTAATCCAGCTGTCGGTTCGTCTAAGACAAGTACATCTGGGTTAACAGCCAATACTCCAGCAATCGCCACCCGACGCATTTGGCCACCACTGAGGTCAAATGGAGAGCGTTTTAACAATTCCTTCGATAACCCTACCGCCGGAATGATTTCCTGTATCCGCTGGTTAATGCTGTTTTTCGGCACACCAAAATTCTCCGGCCCAAAGGCGATATCCTTTTCCACCGTTTCTTCAAATAGCTGATGCTCCGGATACTGGAAAACGATACCAACCCTGCTCCGTAATTCTTTTATGTTTTTTGGCTTTTTATCATGTGTAAGGCGGTAATCACCAATGGTTACCGTTCCAGCGGTTGGCAGAACCAGTCCATTTAAATGCTGAATTAACGTCGATTTACCAGAACCCGTATGGCCGATAATTGCTGTAAACGACCCAGATGGAATATGCAAGGACAAATCGTCGATCGCCTTGTGAGCAAACGGACTCCCTTGTTGATAGATATAGCTTACGTTCTCGAATGTAATGTCCATAGTTCCTCCAGCAATTCCTCTTGGTTTAACGGTTCTTGAGCTATACCTAAGCCATTTTTCTTCAGTTCATCCGTTAAAATGGCCACAAACGGCACATCCAGCCCAATCTCACGTAAGGCATCTTTCTTTGAAAATATCATTCTCGGTGTGGCCTCATCCCAGATCTCACCATTGTTCATGACAATCACTCGGTCAGCTTGTACCACTTCTTGCAAATCATGTGTAATCGTAATTAAGGAAAGCTTATTCTTTTGTTTTACGTCTGAAACAGTATTCATAATTTCCAGACGTCCTTTAGGATCCAGCATTGCTGTTGCCTCATCCAAAATAAGCACATTAGGAGAAACAGCTAATACTCCAGCAATCGCCACTCGCTGCTTTTGACCACCTGAAAGTCGATGCGGCTCAGTCAGCCGATAATCCTGCATTCCTACTGCCGTTAAACTCTTATCAACTCGTTTCTCCATCTCTTTTCTTGGCACGCTTCGGTTTTCCATGCCAAACGCCACATCATCCTGTACCGTCGTGCCAACAAATTGATTGTCAGGATTCTGAAAAACCATCCCAACATCTTTGCGGACATCCCAAATGGTTTCCTCGTTTACAGGACGCCCACGAATGATAATTTCCCCTTCTTGCGGAAATAGGAGGCCATTCATCAGCTTGGCGATTGTTGACTTGCCTGAACCGTTATGACCGATGATGGCCAAGCTCTCATTTTCATAGACTGCAAACGAGCAGTTTTTTAACACCCATGGCTGATCTTCATCATAACGGAACGATACATGGTTAAATTCAATCATCTTTTGTCGCTGCATGATATGGGATCCTCCTTCGTTGGCATCATAATATGTATTCGTATGGTTGCACAATGTAATTGGACTGATATCTTGTTTCGGTTGATCTACTCGTGCCCGGGTTGATACTGCTGCGTTTTCGGGCGATGTTCACTTCTCTGGGTCGATACTGCTCCGTTTTTGGGCGATGTTCACCTTGCTGGGTCGATACTGCTGCGTTTTCGGGCGATGTTCACCTTGCTGGGTTGATACTGCTGCGTTTTCGGTCGATGTTTACCTTGCTGGGTCGATACTGCTCCATTTTTGGTCGATGTTTACCTTGCTGGGTCGATGATACATTGCTTTCGGTCGATGCCCACTTAAAAATATGCGATATTCATGTCGATATTCGCTCAATTTACCAAACGTCGCTGAGCAGCCCGCTGCATTTTTCTTTCTAACAAAAAAGGGCTTGGATTCACCTCGTGGAAGAGATTCAGTCCTGCCCTTAGCATTGTGCATGTTGCTTAAACGAGTTCAATGATTGCCATTTTGGCGCCATCGCCTTGACGTTCACCTAATTTAAGAACGCGTGTATATCCACCTTGGCGATCTTCGTAACGTGCAGCGACGTCATCAAAAAGTTTTTGAACAACATTTTCGTTTTCGTTTGCTTCCTGATTATATAAAAATGATGCAGCTTGACGACGTGCATGAAGATCGCCGCGTTTTCCAAGTGTAATCATTTTCTCTACAACTGATTTCAATTCCTTCGCTTTTGCTTCTGTTGTTTCAATTCGTTCGTGAATAATTAAATCAGAGGCAAGGTTGCGAAGTAATGCCATGCGGTGGTCTGTTGTACGACCTAGTTTTCTAGCCATGGACTATCCCTCCCTTTTCTGAGTTGCTAGGAACTAATTACATTATCTCGTAACAATTATTGTTGAACATTTGCGCCAGCGTCATGTTCGAAACGTGCGCCTTGTTCCAAATCTAAGATGTTTTACAATTAGTCGTCATTACGTAATCCAAGGCCAAGATCATCCAGTTTAA